>JAHRWG010000130.1 GCA_019090295.1 Cycloclasticus sp.
AGACACTGGCCAAGGATGCAAGAGATCAGCTTGTCAGCCACGCTGCATTAACCGATGCGTTCATTTATGCCTACCTTGGCTCCAAAGAGCAAGTTAATGTGCGGTTGGGTAAGCAAGTTATTAGCTGGGGAGAAAACACCTTTATTCAAGGCGCCTTAAACGACATCAACACGGTTGATGTTAACCAATTAAGACAGCCTGGCATCGCTTTAAAAGATGCCTTTATTGGTACTAACGCTGCCTATATTTCTTGGAGCATCAACCCTCAGTGGATGATTGAGTCCTTTTACTTATTAGACTTCACCCCGATTGAAACCGACCCAGCTGGCGCTTTCTTTTCAACCTTAGATGCCATTGGCGAGGGCGGCGGTTATGATAGCGCTGGGGACGGTATTTTAGATGGTACGTGCCTGTCACCCGATGGTTTCTCCTGTGGCTTAGGCCCCCTTACAAAAAGCAGTACTCAATATGCCAAAGGGGCTCAATATGGCTTTGCATTAAGGCGCTTCTTCCCAATGTTATTCAATGGCAGTGAAATCGCCGTTTATTATCAAAACTTACACAATCATTTGCCTACTATTTCTTCATATTACGGGCAAGGTCAGTTTTTTTTGGAGTATGCAGAAAATATCGAACGCTTTGGCATTTCATTTAATACCAACATTTCAAAATGGGCCATTAGTGGTGAGTACAGCTTACGAAAAGATGCGCCAATACAGTTGACTGACGCAATTGTCGCAGCGAACATAGGTGGTGTTCCTATCGGCCAATGCGCACTCGGTACCTGCACGCTTGGACAAATAGTTAAAGGCTACGACACCTTAGATCGGCATCAAATACAAATGACCTTTCAGCGTATTTGGGGGGTTAATTACACACTAAAGGCCGATGATAGTTCTACCATTATAGAGGCAGCTTATGGCTGGCTAAGTGACACACCGAACAACCCAGTGTTAGACACCGCCATAACCGGCCAAACACGAACACTCTTTAATTCACAGCTCACCCAGCATTTTGGCGGCATCCAGTTACTGCATAGCCTAACCTATAATGCAGCCTTATTTAGGGTCATTAACCTATCCCCTTACGTTGCCCTAAAGTATGATATCAAGGGCGTTTCAAATGAAATATCCCCCGTCTTCGTTGAAGATAGAAAAGCCCTTACCCTAGGCATAAACGCCAGTTATGGTAATGAAACGATCACCGCAGGCCTCAGTTGGACCATGTTCGATGGTTCTAACGCTCTAGTCAATGAAGGTGGAAGTCGCTTAAACGACTCTACCGACCGAGACTTTATTCAAGCCAATATTAGCTATGCTTTTTAAGCAATTAATAACGCTAAAAGGAAACCCTACAATGACCTTGCTAAAAACGTTGAAAAAAACAAACCTATTATTGGCCCTTTTTATTCTGTTCCCTATTATTGCAATGGCACAGTTAAGCCCCGATGAAATGACACGGCTAGGCATTGAAGATACTGAACTCACCCCAATGGGTGCCATTCGTGCCGGCAACAAGGAAGGAACTATTCCAGCGTGGAACAGTAAACCAATAAGCATAAAAAACCTTGATAAAGGAAGCCTTTCTGATCCATTTGCTCATGAAAAACCCTTATTTCGCATTACCGCTAAAAATTACACCACCTACCAAGATAAACTAACCCCAGGCCAAATTGCTTTATTTAAAACCTACCCGAAGACATTTTTTATGAATATCTACCCCACTCATAGGACAGCAGCCTATGACCAGTGGGTCTACGAAGCAACCTTGGCCCAAGCCAAAGACGTAAAAGTTTGCCCTGAGTTTGCGAGTGAAAATAAGGCTTGTCTCATCGACCAAATTGACGGTGGTGGCGTGCCTTTTCCTATTCCAAAAACAGGCATTGAAGCTCTTTGGAGCCATTTTTTAGCCTTCCGAGAACGCTCCATCAATACCATGGTCAATGGCGCTTTGGTTGACTATTTTGGCCATAGAACCGATGTAATTACCCACTTGCGTCAAACGTGGCCATGGTGGATACCCAACACATCTCCCTTAAAAAAAACGCCCGTATACAATATAAAAGGCGGCGCCACTTTTTGTGGGTCACAAAAACTGCTTAAGCCTGTTCGCTCTGCAGGCTTAATGTTTGGAGCATGCACCTATGTTAATAACATGGCAGCTCATGGCTATTTATACTTGCCAGGGCAACGCCGAGTACGTAAAGCCCCTGAAATTGGCTTTCATGATAGCCCCGCCTTTGGTTCAGATGGCCTATTGTTGGTTGAAGACCGCTGGATGATGTGGTTTGGCGGTAGTCATTCACGGTTCAACTATTCAACGCCCATTAAACAAGAATACTACGTGCCTTATAACAACAACCGGCTCGCACAAAAAAACACCTCTTTCGATGAAATATTTGGTAAAAAACACCTGAACCAAGCCCTGGTTCGCTACGAACTCCACCGCGTATGGGTGGTAACAGGCACCCTGAGGAAAGGGGAAGATGACCTATACTCTCGCCAAACCGCCTATTTTGATGAAGATAGCTGGATGGGCTTGGCCAACGAAACCTATAACCAACAAAGTCAATTGTGGCGTGTTGCCGAGCAATACAATGTCTTTATATCTGGCCCAAATTTAACCCGTGCTATTGGTGATATTCATATTGACTTAATCAATGGTCGTTACGCCACCTACCCTTACTGGCAATACCAAACTGGCGAGCAAGAAGGTTTTGGCCCGCCCCGCTTTACCGTAACCGATGATCAACCAATAGACTTTAATGTGGATATTTTTACTCCTCAGGGCTTAAGACGCATAGGCCGACGTTAGAGTGGTATAAACGACAAAACAACTGATTCATGAGAAAAATAATGCTCCTCATCAAGCCTCTAAACAGCCTTAAATGGGCTCTACATTTTTTGTGTTCATTTTTGATATTAACCTTACTAACCGCCTGTGACTCCCAAGAGGGTATACAACAAGTTAGTTATAATAACCGCGTAGATCCCACTGTGACAGAGCAACCTGCAAAACAAGAAGCCATCTACAAATTTGCAATGGTTAAAGGCTCTGCAGAGGACAGTAAGGCACAACAGGCTTTTATACGTTACCTGTCACGCTCATCCGGTTACTCCTTCAAGCTAGTGAGCCTCGCTAACAACAGCCGCTCGGTTGAGCAACTTGGAAATGACGATGTCCAATTTGCCTTGTTAAGCACGATCAGCTTAACCCCAGCCATGGCCGAGTATGGCGTCCAACCCCTTGCCAAGGCAGCCCCTCCTCTGCACCAAGGTGATGTTCAAGCATTATTTGTTGTACCGCTCAACAGCCCTTTAACCAAACTGATTGATATAAAAGGGCAATCCCTAGCCCTAGGTGACAAGGGCTCATTATCAAGCGCGCTGATACCCCTAGTGACCTTAGCCAATAAAAACATTTTATTGGAAGAACTAGGCCAGCTTAGCTATACCGGCTCAAATAAGCACTGCATAAATTCAGTGCTGGATAACACAGCTGATGTTTGTGCCGTGTCCGCTGCCTTCGCAAAACCATACATTGAAAGCAACCAAGTTCGAATAATAGCCGCATCTTCTTACTACCCAAGCAATAGTGTTGCAAGCAATTTATATGTTGAAGAAGAGGCTCAAAAAAATGTGCTTCAAGCCTTGCTTCAATTAACGTTAGTGCATCAACACCTTTCATTAACTAACTCCGTTATTCCCAATAAATTTTTACCCATTAACGCTAAGGACTACACGCCGCTTAGTGATGCTTTTATCCGTTTAAAGCTGAACCAGTTAGGGGAATGACATGCGCTTAACGACTCGAATTTCTCTAATTGTTTTAGTCACGGTACTCTCCGTATTAGTCATTAATACATTTATTGTTAGACAGCAACTAATTGGTCAGCAACAGCAGTCTCAACAATTGTTCACACTAGCCTTAACGCAGTCATTAGCTGATGCTGTCACACAGAATGTTATTTTAGGCCAGTCAACCGAACTGTCTCAGTTATTAGAGGCGACTCAATCAAACAATAAATCCATTGAATACCTGTATGTCATGGATATGAACGGGCAACTCTTTGCTCACTCCTTCCAACGGGGATTTCCTGTTTTTTTACACCAAGCAATTAAAACACAACAGTCTACCGGTGCCCGTAATAACTTAACCTTAACAAAAAAGTACCAGATTGAAGGTCACGGCCTTGTTTACGAATATACGACCCCTTTAATTAACGGTCTTGAGGCATCTCTATATATTGGCTTAAATCAAAGTGAAATTACTCATGCCGCCAACCAAGTCAGCAAAGCATCCTTTGGCATATCTATTCTGCTAGCTTTATTGGGCACCCTAATTGCTTGGCTTGCGACCCGGTACGCGGCTAAACCGCTCATTAAACTTCTTACTATCCTCAAGCAACATAAAACGGGTGAACCACTTAATTTATCAAAATTCAAACCCAATGCACCTGAGTTAACTCAATTAAAGGCTACCCTTACATCTGTTTTTCACGCCCGAGACACTGCAGAGTATGAATTAAAAGAGCGAGAACAAAACTTAAACACCACCTTAAACAGTATTGGTGATGGCGTTATTGCAACGGATGAACTAGGGCTTATAACACGGATGAACCCCACTGCTGAAAAGTTAACTGGTTGGGCCCTTAAGGAGTGCCTGGGACAGCCCATAAGAACCGTGTTCAATATCGTTGATGATGCAACACGCCAACCTATTGATAACCCAATTGATAAAGTCCTTTCCTATGGTGAGACTATTTACTTAAGCAACCATACAACCTTAATTTCTAAGGATGGTGCCGAATACCAAATTGCCGACTCTGCAGCTCCTATTCGAAATGAATCAAATGCCGTTCTAGGTATGGTTTTGGTCTTTAACGACGTTACTGAACAATATAAATTGCGACAAAAGGCATTTCAGGCTCAGCAGCACACAGAAAACGTGTTAGAAAGCATGCATACTCTAGCCGCTATACTGGACATGGACAGCAATGTTCTGTTCTTTAATACCCCCCTATTAACCCTCACCGATACCAAATTAACCCGCATTATTGGCCAGCCAGTATGGCAAATTCCTTGGCTTCTCCAGCAAAAGCATTTTTCAAATATTTTAAGGCGCTTCCTCGATAAGTTAACACATGAGAATACTGAGCAATCCATAGATGTAGAAGTCCTAGTTGAACAGCGCTCTATAGACTTTCAGGTTCACTTGACACCCTTGATAAATGAAGAAGGGCAGCCTTACCAAATTTTATTTGAAGCCTACGACATAACATCACGTAAACAAGCAGAAAGCAGCCTGCAATCCTCCTTACAACAACTCGCATCAAAAGAGCAGGAACAGCGAGAAATTCTCAACACCCTGGGCGATGGTATTATTACTATTGATGAGAAAGGCTTTGTGCTTGGCCTTAATAAGTCAGCTGAAAACTTATTTGGCTTAAACCCCAAACAACTCATTGGCCAGTCTGCATCTACCGTACTCGCCCTACCTCACCAAGCAGACTTTTTTTCTCGCTTAAAAAACCCATCGAGCCTTGCTGAAGACCGCTTACTGGGCACACCTTTTGAAGTAACTGGCTTCCACCAAAACAGTGGTGAGTTCCCCATGAGGCTCAGTTTACGTACCCTCCCTAACGGTGATACCGCAGGGTATCAATTTGTCGCCTCCTTTCATGATTTAACCCACGAAAAAGCGCAGCAGAATCAATTACAACGAGCGCAGAAAATGGACGCTCTGGGTAAGCTTGTTGGAGGCATTGCCCATGATTACAATAATATGTTAGGCGTTATTTTAGGTTATACCGATCTAATCAATATAAAATTTCCTGGTATAGAGGGCCTGCAACAGTACACGGCAACCATTACTCAGGCTGGTGAGCGAGGCAAATCACTCACCAAGCGCTTGTTAAATTTTTCTAAGCGAGAGAATACTACTGCTGGCGATATAAATATCACTCCCATATTAGAAGAACAAAAAGAAATTATTGCTAAAACATTAACGGCTCTTATTCAACTTGACTATCACTTATGCCCATCCCCTTGGCATATTTGGGTTGACTCAAATGAACTTGAAGACTGTCTACTCAACCTCGCTATCAATGCAGGACATGCCATGCAGAGCGGCGGTTTGCTAACTTTTAGTACACAAAATATTTCAATACGCTCCAATAAAGCCTCTGCACTAGGCCTTAGCCCCGGCAACTACTTAACACTTATGGTTTCAGATACGGGGTGTGGGATAGATGAATCGACCATCAAAAAAATATTCGATCCTTTTTTCAGCACTAAAGGCGCTAATGGAACAGGCTTAGGCCTCAGTCAAGTTTACCGGTTTATGGAGCGGTCAGGCGGGACCGTTAAAGTGCAAAGTAAACTTAGCGAAGGCACGACCTTCACATTGTATTTCCCACAGTATGAAGGTGAAAGTCAGCCCGTTACCGAACAAGCCCTTCTTACAGGTAATGTGCAAGGGGATGGAAAAACTATTTTAGTTGTTGATGACGAACCCGCCCTGCGCGACTTGGCCGAAGAAATATTGACCAGCGCAGGCTATCGAGTGTTCACAGCTAAGGATGGCTTTATCGCCCAAGAGGTTTTAGCAAGCCAGCCGATAGACTGCTTATTAAGTGACGTCATTATGCCGTACATGGATGGGTTTGAGCTGGCACAAAAGGTTAAAAGCACCTACCCCAACATAAAAATCCAACTTGTAAGTGGGTATAGTGACCAAAGGACCTCATCCATAGATGACCCGCTCCACTCGGCCATACTTTACAAACCCTACTCCGCAGCAGAGTTACTTAATACGTTGGCTGCACTGTAGCATTAACTGCCAAGTCAGTATTAATACACTTATTATTACAAACGAATAAATACATGCTTATTAGACGCTCCCTGGGTCGACATTAATTATAAAACCAAGCTACACTATGGAAATGAACCCCCTCAGCCTTAACACAAACATCTATATCGTAGATGATGAACCAGACCAAGTTAACATGCTAATAGAGATGTTAAGTTTGGTTGGACTTAATGCAAAGGGCTATACATCACCCGCTCTTTTTATTGAGCAGAGTATCACCGAAAACGATATCGTCTTACTCGACTTAAATATGCCATCCATGGATGGCATTGAAGTCATGAGAATCTTGCATGACAATGCCTGTAAGCCCGATTATTTGTTAATGAGTGGTTTTGATGAGCGTGTACTACATTCCGCAAAACAATTTGCAGAAGCAAAAAAAATTACGGTTAAAGGCACCTTTACTAAACCGCTTGATATACGCTCATTCATTAGCTTTATAGAAAGCCTTTACCAAAAAAAGTTAAGCTCGTTAAACGTTTTTAATAAGCTTCATGACACACCTGAAAGTAAACTCAGCATAAGCTTAGATGAGTTAAAGCAATCACTGAAGGAACACCGCTTCACTCTCTTTTACCAGCCAAAAATACACCTCTCGTCTGGCCGCTTACAAGGGTTTGAAGCTTTAATTCGCCTAAATCACCCCGAAAAAGGGCTTGTTTTTCCCGATCAATTTATCCACTTAGCAGAACAACATTCTTTAATTTCTGAGGTCACTGATGAAGTGGTCACTCAAGTTATTAGAGATTACCATCAGTTTATTCAAGCCGGTATAACACCCAATATATCCATTAATATTTCAGCTCAAGACTTAATGAATCTCAACATGCCTGAACGCTTAGAATCCATGCTAAAGAAGGCAAATATTGCACCTCATTTAATCACTGTTGAGCTAACAGAGTCCTCTATTTTATCGTCTGTTTCTGACTCACTAGATATTCTCAGTCGAATGAGAATGAAAGGTTTCCCCATCTCAATTGATGACTTTGGCACAGGACACTCCTCTTTAGTCCAGCTCTACCGAATTCCCTTCACAGAGCTAAAAATTGACCAACATTTCGTCATGCGAATGATGACCGATGATGAAGCTATCTCAATTGTAAAGATATGCATTCTTCTAGCCAAAGAGTTAAACATGAGCACGGTTGCCGAAGGGATAGAGGATCAAAATACATTTGATAAGCTAAAAGGATTAGGCTGTGAGGTTGGGCAGGGCTATCTAATATCAAAACCCTTACCCTTAAACAGTATTTGTGCCTGGGTCTCGCAGAATAAGCAAACATTACTGTAAAGCGTAGAAAGTAAACTTAATTAACTCGAACTCCTATCAAAAGCTGACAGGAATAAACCCCAGAGGCTATTAATTAAGCCTTTAGAGCTCTTAGCCTTGGGTAATATCTGTTTGAAGTAGTTGAATGGTGGTCATGGGTGGACTTGAACCACCGACCCCGGCATTATGAAAGCGCCTTTTTAAACCGTAACTTATTGTTTTTATTATTTTAAATTAAACTAATTGCTTGCCTGCGCAACCTAACTAAGCATAACAAATCATTACTAAACGCGTAAAAACTGCGTATATTTGACACCTATTGTCTTTTTATTAAAGTCTACATCATGCTTTTAAGTTAACTTAATAAAAGCAACCAAGTTAAAGTACCACTAAGTTTTCAATTAAATAAGGATGTAAAGGAATGGATCCTCTATCAGTAATTTTCGCATCATACCTCGAGCTAGTTTCCTTTGGTGTCACCAATAAGATGACTGATCTATTAGGCACTGAAATCCAAAGTGTTACTGTAGAACACCAAAATATTACAATCCCCTATTCATATCAATTATGGCGTATTAGGCCAAAATCTGTATGCAACACATACAACTTGAATATCGAAGAGTTTTCTAGATGCACATTAGCAGCTAAATCACTGTTTAACGACACTTGCTTGTATTTACAAAAAGGTAAAAAAGAACAATGGAAGTATACAAAAATGAAGAACATGTATTGCAATGCTTCAATCACTTTTAATCCAACAATAGCCTATATACAAGAGGCCAGTGTAAAAACGCCTGTCCAACTAGCAAGAACTGAGTGCAATGTCGCTACTGCAGAATTAATGGGAAATTATAATTCTATAATTCAAAAGAAAAAAGAAAACTCCTGCGCTAAGTATCAGAGCCTTAAAAAAACAGTCATAAAAAATAATTAATATACTTCAGGTTACCGATAGAGTTAGTGTCTTTGTCGCGTAACCTTAGATAAATAGTCTCTGAATACCCAGCAATTAAGGAGTTTCGATCACCGACCTTAAGCATTATGTAGACCCACCATTCATTGCTAACTCATTGTTTATTATTAACTAATAATACAAGCAATGCTTACCTAAGCAAGCATCACAAAGTGCGTAAAACTACGCTACCAATCCCTTAAAAAGTGCTTCACCATTATCAATTGCTCACTAAAGATATAATTCGTCAGTAACATATTCACGTGCATTAACTAAAACCACCCTTCCTCTTCACCCTTTTACAGCATTCATTAAAGCTTCATCCCGCTGTTACAAAAAGTTCACAATCAAAGATTAGCCTACCCACTAGTTTAACCACTAAATAGTTATATTAACCAGGAGAGAGCACCATGAAAACGATAGAAGAACTGATGGCCCCCGCTAAGAAGTTAACTGAATTAAATCGCGTGCAAATGAAAAAGGCAATGGATGCCCAGTACGCGACGGCAAAAGAATATGAGTCATTAGCCGAAAAGCGCTTTGAGGCAGCAAGGGACATTAAAGATGCCGCTAGCTGTAACGCATTTATTATGGATCAAGTTGAATTTGCGCGAAGCGGCATGGAAAAAATATTACTTGATAGTAAAACCTTCTTAAAAGAAGCAAAAACGTATAACGACGAGGTTATGAATTTGATTCAAGGCAGCCAAGATGTGGCAAGCAAAAAGTAAAGGCAGACGTTTAAAAACCACCTAAATAGATCACTTTTCATATATGAGCCAGCTTCTTTGGAAGCTGGCTCTCGAAAAGCTTAGTAAAAAATAACGGACTATTAAACAGAATGCTAAATATTGAGCAAACATTAGAACAAAAATTCCCAAGTTTTGAGCAACGTGGCTCGTGGCTAAAAAAACCAACCGTTGGTTTTTTAAAAAAGCTGATGCATGAAAATGAAGTTAATCAATTCTTAGAAGAACATCAAGATGACGAAGGGTTTGACTTTATTGACCAAGTATTTGCATTCTTTAACTTTAGTTACTCAGCATCGCATAGAGACAGAGGCAATATCCCCGCTAGTGGCCGCGTTATTATTGTTGCTAACCACCCACTAGGCGCACTAGATGGCTTATCGCTGTTAAAGCTTGTTGGTGAAGTGCGCCGCGATGTAAAAATAGTGGTTAACGACATGTTAATGGAGTTTAAGGCGCTAAACAGCCTATTATTACCCGTTGATAATTTAAAAAAATCAACGCAAAAGAGTAGTATTTCGCGTATTTTGCAGAGTTTAAATAATGAAGAAGCTATTATTATTTTCCCTGCTGGCGAAGTGTCAAGAATGAGACCGAACGGAGTGCGTGACGGTAAATGGTCGAGCGGGTTCTTAAGTTTTGCTAAGAAAACCCAAACTCCTATTTTACCGATCTACGTCAAAGCGCGAAACTCATCTCTTTTTTACAGTAGTTCAATGCTATATAAGCCCTTATCGAGCATGTTATTGGCACATGAGATTTTCAATAAATACTCCAAAACTATAACATTCAAGGTCGGCGCTCCCATTCCATATCGTTTCTTAGATAGGTTACCGTTAAAACGTACAGAAATTGCACGGTTGATTCGACGCCATGCTTATTTGCTTGGTAAAGGAAAAAAAGGTCTGCTTGAAACAGAGCAGACCATTATTCACCCAAGTGATCGAAAGGCCATAAAAACGGAGTTAAAAGAGGGTGAGCTAATGGGCGAAACAGCGGATGAAAAGAAAATATACCTGTTTGATTACAGACCAGATTCTGCGGTAATGAATGAAATTGGCCGTTTAAGGGAAGTGACCTTTCGGCGTGTGGGTGAAGGGACAGGCAAAAGCCGAGACCTTGACCGGTACGACAAGCATTACCGCCACATTATTTTATGGGATGAGCAAGAGCTTGAAATTGTAGGCTCCTACCGACTCGCTGAAGTAAAACGCTTAATGGATTCGGACAATGGTCGCGGTATTTATAGCCAAGAACTTTTTGACTATAACATGGAACAGGTAGCCCCCTATTTTGAACATGGCATAGAACTTGGTCGTAGTTTCGTGAGCCCTAAATATTGGGGTAAACGCAGCTTAGATCACCTATGGTACGGAATTGGAGCTTACCTTAGAAAATACCCCACAACACGATACCTATTTGGCCCAGTTAGCTTAAGCGATGCTTATCCTGAACTAGCTAAAGCGCTAATTGTGACGTTTTATCAGCATTATTTTCCCGATACTGATTGTTTAGCCACTTCACGAACGCCCTATATCATGAACCCAGAAATAAAGAAGCAAGTGGAAGAGCTGCTAACAGGCAATAACCAAAATGATGACTTTAGAGTGATGAAAGAGCACTTAGCGCACATGAATGTCACCGTGCCAACCTTGTATAAACAATACGCCGACTTATGTGATGAAGGTGGTGTTCGCTATATTGATTTTAATGTAGATGCGAATTTTGGGCACTGTATAGACGGGCTCATCATGACGGATATGAGTAAACTAAAAACCAAAAAACGTTTACGTTATATAGGCGCTTAACGACACACGACTCAATGGCTGAAATTGATAACTTAATAGCAGCAGTTGAGAAGATTACTCCAGATCGAAAGCAACACCGTATTTTACGCGTGGCGTAAAGTCGCGTAATTTGTGATGAGAGGGCTTGAAGTGGTGGTCATGGGTGGACTTGAACCACCGACCCCGGCATTATGAATGCCGTGCTCTAACCAGCTGAGCTACATGACCATACTCTTTGAAGGCGTGAATTTTCGTGCTTTCTAACCCTTTTGTCAAGAGTTAGACAGCACTCACTGCTAAATTCTTGCGCTTAACCTAAACATTAAACCTAAAATGGACCACATCGCCATCTTGCATAATGTATTCTTTTCCTTGCACACCTAACTTACCGGCTTCTTTTGCGCCTTGTTCACCGTTATATTCTACGAAATCATCATAGGCAATCACTTCTGCTCGAATAAACCCTTTCTCAAAATCCGTGTGAATAACGCCCGCTGCTTGTGGGGCTGTCGCACCTTTTTTTACTGTCCACGCCCTTACCTCTTTAACCCCTGCCGTAAAGTAAGTCTGTAAACCTAATAAGTGGTAGCCTGCTCGAATAACGCGGTTCAGACCTGGTTCTGTCAAGCCCATCTCCTCCATAAACTCACCTCGTTCTTCTTCATCCAGCTGAATTATTTCGGCTTCTAACGCGGCACAAATTGATACAACATCCGCGCCCTGTTCAGCTGCTAATTGTGTCACCAGGTCTAAATGCGGGTTATTTTCAAACCCATCATCTTGTACATTAGCGACATACAACATAGGTTTAAGCGTTAGCAATTGAAGGTCTGATAATGATGCTAGCTCATCATCGCTTGCCTCTAACGTTCGCAACGTAATATCTGAATCAAGGTGAGTTAGCGCACGTTGTAAGAAGTTTTTTCGCTGAACCTCATCTTTATTACCCGACTTTGATGCCTTAGTGGCTTTTAGCAGGGCTTTCTCAATGGAATTCATATCAGCCAAGGCCAACTCTGTTTGAATCACTTCAATATCGGCTAATGGATCAATTTTACCGGCAACATGAATAATATCATCGTCTTCAAAACATCTAACCACATGTGCAATAGCATCTGATTCACGAATATTAGCTAAAAACTGGTTTCCTAACCCTTCCCCTTTAGACGCTCCGGCAACGAGACCTGCAATGTCTACAAATTCAAACGTTGTGGGAAGGACTCGTTCAGGCGACACAATATCAGCCAAGTGGTCCAAGCGTGAGTCTGGCACCGGCACAATGCCTGTATTTGGTTCTATGGTACAGAACGGGTAATTTTCAGCAGCTATTGTTGCCTTGGTTAGTGCATTAAAAATGGTCGACTTACCAACATTAGGTAAGCCAACAATGCCGCAATTTAGTGCCATGATGTGCTCTCTTGAAATTCTATAAAGGTGTAATTATACGTTATGCAGCTATCTACTTAAAACCACCTTGTCTTGCTCATTTCAGCTAACGTGACTATCACCTGAGCTTGCCCACAACCTTAACTCGTTTGCTGCACTCACCATATTGGCTAACGCCAACTCGACTTCTTTCCAACTACGGGTTTTTAAGCCACAGTCTGGGTTAACCCATAAGTTCTCCAGTGGTATATGTTTAGCCGCTAGTTTAATTAGTTGCACCATTTGCTCTACACTAGGTACATTAGGAGAGTGGATATCGTAAACGCCTGGGCCTATTTCATTTGGGTAATTGAAAGCCTCAAAAGCATTTAGTAGCTTCATATCCGATCGCGCTGTTTCAATTGTGATGACATCTGCATCCATGTTTTTAATAGCTTGCATAATGTCATTAAAATTGGAATAGCACATATGAGTGTGTATTTGGGTTTTATCCTGCACCCCTGAGCTAACTAAGCGAAAGGCATCTATCGCCCACTCTAAGTATTTCTCCCATTCCCTTTTCTTTAAGGGCAAGCCTTCGCGTAGCGCAGCCTCATCAATTTGAATAATTTTTATCCCGGCCTGTTCAAGATCCAAAACCTCATCTCTAATAGCAAAGGCAATTTGCCGACAAGTTAATGCTCGATCTTGGTCATCCCGAACAAATGACCAATTTAAAATAGTTACAGGCCCTGTCAACATGCCTTTCATAGGCTTTTCAGTTAATGATTGCGCGTAACCTGCCCAACCTACAGTCATTGGCTTTGACCGTGAAACATCGCCATAAATAATTGGTGGCTTAACGCAACGTGAACCATAGGATTGAACCCACCCATATTGACTAAACGTAACCCCATCAAGCTGTTCACCAAAGTACTCCACCATGTCGTTTCTTTCCGCCTCTCCATGAACCAGCACATCTAACCCTAAGGCTTCTTGTTTCTTAACATCACTGGCCACTGCTTGCTGCATACCCAGTGTGTATGTTTCAGTGCTTATTTCTCCTATTTTATAACGCTGTCTAAAGTGTCTAATGCCTACCGTTTGCGGAAATGACCCAATGGTTGTCGTTGGCAGCAAAGGCAAATCCAATTCTTTTTGTTGCAAGGGCCGCCTCGCGGCAAAGTCTAGTGGGCGCTGCAGGTTTAAATCAGCCTCATCGATTAGTCGCTTTTGTACTTGCTCATTATGTATGAGCATGGATTCTTCTCTAGTTTTAGTTGCTAAACGGTTAAGCCTAAAAGGCTCTTGCTCAGTAATACGCTCATCTTGAAGTGCCGTTTTTAGCAAATTAATTTCTGCCAGTTTTTCAAGCGAAAAAGCTAACCACTGCTGAATATTTTTAGATAATTTTTGCTCCCTTTTAAGGCTAAATGGTACATGTAATAAAGAACAAGAAGGTGCTAACCAAACTGTTGACGAAGTGCGATCACTAACTGATTTAACGAGCGATAACAGTTTATCCAAATCACTTTTCCAAATGTTTCTTCCATCAATAATACCTAGTGACAACACCTTATACTGAGGAAGCCAATCCAATACTTTTTCTAGTTGATTTGGTCCTCTAATCAAGTCAATATGCAAGCCAGAAACCGGTAGATCACACGCTAGTCGTAAGTTATCTGATAGATCTCCAAAATAGGTGGTCAGCAACAGCTTCAAGTCCCCCCTTTGTATTTTATTGTAGGCTCGCTCAAAAGCGGCCTTCCATTCAGCAGGTAAATCTAACACCAATATTGGCTCGTCAATTTGCACCCACTCTAACCCTAGGTCAGACAAACGATTTAGGATATCCTCATACGTTTTTAATAGATTATCCAATAGATTCAATTTATTAAAAAAACCTCCTTTAACTTGTCCCAACCAAAGGTAGGTAAGCGGGCCTAGAATAACTGGCTTAACACAATAGCCTTTGAGTAAAGCTTCTTCGACTTCGTCAAACAGCTTATCGCTAGACAGTTTAAACGTCTGATGCTCTATAAATTCCGGCACGATGTAATGGTAATTCGTATCAAACCATTTAGTCATTTCGCAAGCACTAACATCTTCGCCAGTTGCAGAGCACCCACGAGCCATACGGAAATATGTTTCAAGGCTAACATTTTTCTCATGATGCTCAAAACGCTCCGGGATACAGCCCAGCATTGCGCTGGTGTCTAACACCTGATCATATAACGAGAAATCACCCACGGTTATCAGATCTAAGCCCGAATCAGCCTGTGCTTGCCAGTGGTCAACACGCAGCTTGTTAGCACTTTCCAATAGCATGGTTTCAGTGATTTTAGCGCTCCAAAAGGCTTCCAATATTTTCTTTAATTCACGGTTTTCACCAATTCTAGGGAAACCCAAACTGTGTGTTTTGATCATTACTTTACTCTCTGTATTTAAGTTGCGGAGAGTATCTTTCAAGTATAGAATTGAATCAACCTCATAATTTTCATCATTTAATCAAATTAAATTCACTATGTTTATAGAAATCCGTCACCTGAGGACTATCAGCGCAATCGCTGAAAACAACACCCTTCAACAAGCTGCTCAGCAACTTCATCTCACCCCATCAGCATTGTCACATCAGATTAAAACCATTGAGTTTTACTTTGAAACTGCTATTTTTTTCCGTCAACATAAACCTTTACAGCTCACTCATGCCGGACAGCAACTATTATCTTTAGCTCAAAAAACATTACCTTTAGTTGAAGAAACCGAATGTGAGTTGGAGAAGATTTCAGCGGGTAAAACAGGAAGGTTGTTCATAACCATTGAGTGCCATGCCTGTTTTGAATGGCTACTTCCTACGCTAGAAACCTATCGCCAACATTATCCTGATATCAACATTGATATTAAGCTAGGAATGAGTTTTAACCCTTTACCATCTCTATCTCGTGGAGAAATTGACCTTATCATTAGCACTGACCCTGTGGATAAAGCAGGTATTGAGTTCTTACCTTTATTCCCATATCAAGCAATGCTAGTTCTTAATAAACATCATCCTTTAAAAAACAAGCCGTTTATTTCCCCCACTGATCTAGCTGATCAAACCCTAATCACGTACCCCGTTGAGCGACATCGCTTAGATATTTTCAAACATTTTTTGGAACCAGCCCATGTTGAGCCAGCTCACATTAGGCAGGTTGAATTAACGACTATGATCCTCCAGTTAATTGCTATTGACCAAGGCGTTGCTGCGCTTCCTGACTGGGTCTTGGATACCTCAAACAATGCACAGTCGTTAATCACTAAACCATTAAGCAGCCAAGGCATGCATGGGGTTTTACATGCTGCCTGCCGTACAGAGGATATTCAAACCCCTTACATCAAAGCTTTTATTGATTTAGCCCGGCAATTTAAAAACCGATAAAAAATAAACCTTGCCAAATCAACTTGAACACACTATCTTGCCCCATAGTTTTTATTAAACACTATATCTAGTAGATGAGGGGAATCTGGTTAAAATCCAGAACTGTCGCGCAACGGTGCTGTGAATCATGTATTCACTCAGTCCGATACCCTCTTAATATTTTACCAAACCTCGCGTCAAAGGTTGTGTAAGTGATTTGATACGCCTGTATCCATTCATTATCACCATAATTGCCTCGAGGTTTAGAAACCACCTAAAAGGGAAAATTATGGATTTTGTAAGCTCTAAGACCTCACCCAATCACAGCACGACCATGATCATTCGCCGAAATGGTCAAACCACCCAATTCGATAGCCATAAAATCTTTATCGCCATCAGCAAGGCTTTTTTAGCTGTGGAAGGTGAGCATCCTCAGCAGTCCAGCCATATTCATGACGCGGCTTCTCAGCTAACCGAGCAAGTTAAGCAAGCAGCACTTAGAAATTTACCACAAAATGGCACACTCCATATTGAGCAAATCCAAGACCAAGTTGAATTAGCGCTAATGCGATCTGATCAATACAAAGTCGCTCGTGCCTACGTCCTTTATCGTGAACAGCGTTCAAAAGAGCGCACCGAGGGTCGTCATAAAAACCAATCTCCACCTCTGCTACAAATACAATCAACTGATGGCAGCTTAACCCCTTACGATGAGTCGGCATTAATTAAGTTACTAGAACAGTGTGCAAAAGGACTTGAGGATATTTCTGTCAATAAAGTCCTTGCTGCCATCCAGAATAATATTTTTGATGGCATGTCGCAGCAAGCTTTTGAGCAAGCTATTGTAATGGGTGCTAGAGGTTTAATTGATCAAGAACCCGATTACAGCCCCTTTTCTGCTCGCTTACTTTTAAATAACGCAGCAACAGAAGCACTTAATTTTACCCAGAATCATGGCGTGTCAATTATGCCATTTGAGATGGCCGATCTGTATCCTGAATATTTTGTTAGTTACATCAAGAAAGCCATTGAACTGGACTTGCTAGATAAAGAACTTGGCGAATTTGACCTACAAAAACTAGCCGACGCATTACACCCAGAACGAGACTTCAATTTTAGTTACCTTGGCCTACAGACCTTATACGATCGTTACTTTATTCATAAAAGTGATATTCGTTTTGAATTACCACAAGCCTTTTTTATGCGCGTAGCAATGGGGCTAGCAATAAACGAAAGCGAGCGAGAAGGTAAAGCTATCGAATTCTACAAACTTCTTTCGTCATTTGACTTTATGAGTTCCACCCCAACCTTATTTAACGCTGGTACTCCAAGGCCGCAACTATCAAGCTGTTATTTAAGCACCATTAGTGATGATTTAGGTGACATTTACTCATCACTCAAGGATAACGCCTTACTATCAAAATATGCGGGTGGTTTGGGGAATGATTGGACACCCGTAAGGGGGCTAGGGGCTGAAATTAAAGGCACTAACGGTAAATCGCAAGGGGTTATTCCCTTCCTGAAGGTGGCAAATGATACCGCCGTGGCAGTCAATCAAGGCGGTAAGCGCAAAGGGGCTGTTTGCGCTTACCTAGAAACTTGGCATATTGATATTGAGCATTTCTTAGAGTTGCGCAAAAATACAGGAGATGAGCGCCGCCGTACCCATGATATGAATACCGCTAATTGGATACCTGACTTATTTATGCAGCGTGTCGTTGAAGAAGGCGAATGGACTCTCTTTTCACCGGAGGAAGTGCCTCATTTACATGAGTTAATAGGCGTAGAGTTTGAAGCGGCTTACCAGCTATGTGAAGAAAAAGCGCTACAAGGGCACATAAGATTATATAAAACGGTCCAAGCTGTTGAGCTATGGCGAAAAATGCTTGGCATGCTGTTTGAAAGTGGCCACCCATGGATTACCTTCAAAGACCCCTGCAACATACGCTACACCAATCAACATATGGGCATAGTACATAGTTCAAACTTATGCACAGAAATAACGCTGCACACCAATGAGCAAGAAATAGCAGTTTGTAACCTTGGCTCCATCAACCTTCCTGCACACATTAAGGATGGCCAACTAGACAAAGAACGTTTAGAAAAAACGATTATGGTTGCCATGAGAATGCTTGATAACGTTATTGACGACAACTTCTACAGCGTCCCTCAGGCACGCAATTCCAATTTAAAACACCGTCCAGTAGGGCTCGGCATTATGGGCTTTCATGATGCTTTGCAGCAATTAAAGATCGTTTACGCGAGTGAGCAAGCCGTTGAGTTCGCAGATCTCTCAATGGAATTAATTAGCTACTTTGCAATTAAGGCCTCGTCAATATTGGCTGAAGAGCGTGGCCCTTACCCAACTTTTCAAGGCTCTTTATGGAGCCAAGGCATTTTGCCAATTGATTCACTAAAACTATTAGCTGACAGTCGTGGGCAATATTTTAACGTTGACCAACGTCAAACGCTCAATTGGGATAAGTTGCGCCAACAAATTCTTCAAACGGGCATGCGTAACAGTAACTGTTTAGCAATTGCACCAACCGCTACTATTTCTAACATATGCGGCATTTCCCAATCTATCGAGCCGACTTATCAAAACATGTACGTTAAATCGAACTTATCCGGTGAATTTATCGTTATGAATGAACACCTAGTTCGCGACTTGAAAAAAATTGATTTGTGGGATGAGGTCATGATTAATGACCTTAAGTATTATGAAGGCTCTATTCAACAAATAAGCCGCATACCGGAAGAATTAAAGAATATTTATGCCACTGCCTTTGAAATTGATTCTCGATGGTTAGTAGAGGCTGGTAGCCGTCGCCAAAAGTGGCTAGACCAATCACAAAGTTTAAATTTATACATGGCTGAAACCTCAGGGGAAAAACTTGATAGCTTGTATAAACTGGCATGGGCTCGAGGCCTAAAGTGTACTTACTATTTGCGTTCTTTGGGCGCGACCCATATAGAAAAACCGCTTTCTCAAGTCACTCATGAGTCACCAGCGTTTAATGATGCTAGTGTTTGCTCAATTATTGACCCCGATTGTGATGCTTGCCAATAAACACCCTTTATTAACTCACTCAGGAGCTCACATGCTAAATTGGGACACCCCATTTTCAAATCAAGAAACACCCTCTGCCGAGAGTAAAAAACCTATTACCGGCACTTCTCGGCCACAAGGTAACACTGTAAAACCTATTAACCCAGAGGATAAACGTGTGGTTAATGGCCGGGCTGATATTAATCAACTCGCGCCATTTAAGTACCAATGGGCCTGGAACTATTTTCTAAATGCTAATAAAAACCATTGGACACCATTGGATATCAATATGACCCAAGATATTCATGATTACCAGCATAATTTAACCTTAGAGGAACGCCATGTTTATGACAATGTTTTAGCCTACTTAACAACATCTGATATCCTTGCTATGCGCAATATTGGTTTAGCTGTGATGGAGAAAATGAGTGCTCCTGAATTACAAATTTATCAAGCACGGCAGGTTTATGAAGAAGCTATACACACTTGGACCTACCAACACTGCATCGAAACCATTGGTCTCGATCAATCTGAAATATACAACCGTTACCGCGTCATCCCACAAATTAACCGGAAAATTCAATTATCCAGTGATCGATTAGGTTCAATTATGCACTCCAATATTGACCTGTCGGATCGAGATCAATTAGAAAACTTCATTATGTCTTATTTCTTTTTTGCAGCCATTTTTGAAGGGACTTGGTTTTATAACGGCTTTAGCCCCATTTTTGCTCTACAACGACGTGGCCTTATGAAAGGAACCGCCGAGCAGCTACAATATATTATGCGTGATGAGGTCATGCATTGCTCCTTTGGAATAAGGGTCATTAAGCAAATCATGCTCGAAGAAAGCATAACTATAGACCCAAAGGCCGCACTTAAGATGTGGGAGGAAGCTGAGGCCGCTGAAAATGGTTATGCCGAATATTTATTTGAAAACCCAATATTAGGGTATAACAAAACGGACCATATGGAGCAGTTTCGTTTTATCGCTAATAGACGTTCACGTTCGTTAGACCTCCCAGAACCTTTTCCCGGCGCAAAAAATGCACTGACATGGCTAGACGAACAAGCTAACCTGAGAAAGGAAAAAAATTTTTTTGAAACCCGCGTCACCGAATACCAAACTGGCGGTGCACTTAGTTGGTCTTAATAGGCGTTATCAGGCCACCAATTTGCTCTTCCTATAAGCTGTTTGTAGCGTACTTTGACTTAGTCGAGTAAAATAGCTCGTTTACTTTCAACAAAATCAGCAGGTACGTTCATGAAAAATTATAAAATTGCCGTTATGTCCGGTGACGGTATTGGGCCAGAAATTATGCAAGAGGCCGTTAAAGTCCTTAAGCTCGTTGAAGAGCGTAACGATGTTAGCTTTGAGTTAATGCCAGCCCTTTTTGGTGCCTGTGCGTATTTTGAGACAGGTGATGCTTTTCCTCAGGAAACCAAAGATATTTGCGACCAAGCCGATGCCATTATTAAAGGCCCTATTGGCTTAAGTCATGAAGAGTCAAAACAGATTCCTATCGACAAGCAGCCAGAACGTGGTGCCTTGTTGCCGATGCGTAAACGCTATAACACTTACGCAAATTACCGCCCAGTCTCCCTACCTAAGGGCTTAGCACACTTTTCTCCGCTGAAACCTGAGATTATTGGTGATGGCATTGATTTAATTATGATTCGTGAGCTCGTTGGCGGTTTGTATTTCGGCGAAAAAGAAGTGGGTGTTAATGAGCAAGGTTTACGTTACGTTAAAGAAACATTGGAATACGACGAAGCGCAAATTCGCCAAATTATGCATCATGCATTTAAATTAGCCAGTGGCCGCAAAAAAGTTCTGCACAACATCCACAAAAGCAACGTATTAAAGTCATCCGTACTTTGGAATGAGGTAATGGAAGAAGTCGCAACCGAATACCCAGATGTTAAAGTCATCAATATTCTTGTTGATGCGGTAGCAACCTTACTTTGCCTGAATCCAACACAGTTCAATGTGATGGTGATGGAAAATATGTTTGGCGATATTCTTAGCGACCAAGGCGGCGGTATTCTTGGCTCATTAGGCCTTATGCCTTCAGCTTGTCTAGGTGATGAAAAAGCCTATTACGAGCCATCACACGGTTCAGCGCCCGATATTGCCGGCAAAAATATTGCCAACCCATATTCTATGATTGGTTCTGTGGCAATGATGCTTGAGTATAGCTTTGGTATGGCGGATGAAGCAAAAAATGTTTGGGCAGCGATGCAAGGTGTATTTTCAGATGGCTATTCAACCGCTGATTTATCTAAACCTGGTAGCGGCGTTAAGATGATTAGCACCACTGAGTTTGGTGATAAAGTTGTTGAGAAACTAAAGGCCATGCCTACGGTTTAACGTTTCAGCCCAGCTGTCTCAACCATTAAAACTAAAAAGCCTTACATAAAGTAAGGCTTTTTAGTTTCTAATCATGCAAATGTTACGCTTTTTCGTGCAGCTGAATATTAATCATCCTTAGTGCCGCTAGGATAGATGCGAAAACTTGGTTTGAATGTACACCTCGGGTTTTACGCATTTTTCTTTCACCTGCCCACGTAATCACACATTCTGTTAACGCGCTGGTATGCCCACCCTTGGGAATTCTTACTTCATAATCTTCAAGATCGGGTAACACTGCATCGTAGTCTATTAGTACCTTATTGATGGCATCAATAAATGCGTCGAAGCCACCATTACCAGTTCCGGTAGACTCATGCTGATGACCTTTAATATTAACGCTAATATTAGCCATGGACGAATGGTCGAACCGGCTGGTTACTGAACAGTCGAGCAACCGAATATGTTTATAGTTTTCGCTTTCTAACACGTCCGCAATAATAAAGGGCAAGTCTTCGGTGGTGATAGTTTGTTTAGAGTCGCCCAACCGAACAATACGCTCAAGCACCTTTTTTTGGTTTTCTTGAGAGAGGGTAATACCTA
>JAHRWG010000131.1 GCA_019090295.1 Cycloclasticus sp.
ACCAAAGGCCAGTGGTTTACCAGGTTTTATTGCTATTTTCCATAGCTCTACACGGCCTATTTTTTTCAGTACGTCGGTAATGAAATCAGCATCGCCAACAGAAACCCCCCCTGTTGTAATAATGACATCACACAGCTGAGATGCGCTAAGTAATGCCTCTTCAACAGCCGAAAAATTGTCAGGAATAACCCCTAAGTCTAAGGCGGTAACACCTGCTTCTTCGAGTAATGCATGAAGGGTGTAGCGGTTACTGTCAAATATTTCACCTAATAAGGGCTGCTGACCAATAGAAATAAGTTCGTCACCCGTTGAAAAAAAGCCAACGGTGAGTTTTTTATAAACAGCAATATCTGCAACACCACAGGAGGCAAGTAAGCCAATGTCGGCTGGCTTAATTAATTTTCCCTTATCAACAATAATGTTGCCTTGTTTTATGTCAGAAGCAATATCGCGGACGTTTTCAAAGGGTGTTGGCCAGCTATTGATAGTGATTGAATCACTATTAGGTGTTACATTCTCTTGCATGACCACACAATCACAATCGTCTGGCACATAGGCGCCAGTGAAAATTCGGACACACTCACCCTTTGCTACTGCCCCCTTATAAGGCCGTCCAGCCCATGAGCATCCAACAAGTTTTAGTGAGGTCTGTTGCTGGTCATTATGCTGTAATGCATACCCATCCATGGCGGAATTTCTAAAGCTGGGAACATTGATTGCTGCATAAACAGGTTCAAAAGTTAAACGTTGACGAGTACTTCTTATCGCTAACCGCTCGTAAAATAGGTTGGGCGGGCAGGCTGATAAAATATAGTCTAAAGCCTGCTCAAGGGTTATTAAGTCAGGTGAAGAACAAGGGTCATGCATTGTTGGTATGCTCTATAAATGTGTGAATAATAAAGTCTGCAACTTGTGACGGCTCGCTAAGCGCTATAACAGGTACATTAGCGGTTAACTGTTGGTTGCTAACAATAGCAATGATAGAGGGATCGTGAGGCTGCATTAAAGGGTTTTTTAACTCTTCACGATGCAGTTCAATTTTAGCGTAATCTTCATCTTTAAACCCCTCGACTATCACCAAGTCAACAGAGCCAGCAGGAAAGCAGTATAACTGTTCAGCAAGGGTGGGTTCTTGAGATCCGAGTTCAGTAATAACGGCTCTGCGGTGACTCGATACTAAAACAACCGGTGACGCGCCAGCTTTCCTCAATCGATAGCTATCTTTTCCAGGTTGATCAATATCAAAATCATGATGGCTATGCTTAATGAGGCCTATTTTAAAGCCGCGCTCCTTCAAAATAGGAAGAAGACGGCTTAATAAGGTTGTTTTCCCTGTCCCACTGTTTGCTATAAAGCCAACAACGGGGGGTGGGGTTAGGCTGGGCATTTAATTAAAAATGAGAGGCATTAAGAACCATATGTGCGTAAATACTGGCGGCATAGCCCAGTGCTATAACAGGTGTCCACTTTAGGTGAGAAGCAAATGTATATATGCCTCGAGCCTGCCCCATTAGTGCAACACCAGCGGCAGAGCCAATAGATAATAAACTGCCACCAACTCCAGCGGTTAAGGTCACTAATAACCATTGCCCATGAGACATATCAGGCTGCATGCTTAATACCGCGAACATAACAGGAATGTTATCAACAATGGCCGATAATACACCGACAATAATATTAGCCGTTGTGGGGCCTAATTGGCCGTACATTGCTTCAGACACCATGCCTAAGTAGCCAATAAAGCCAAGGCCGCCAACAGCCATTATGACGCCATAGAAGAAGAATAAGGTATCCCATTCGGCACCAGCAATTTTATTGAATACATTAAAGCCTCGAGGTGGTTTGTCAGAGTTTATTAAGTTATCACCTTCCATGCCCGCGTCAAAGCGATCTTCAGTTCGCGTGTACTCAAGGTAAGAGGTTCGTTTAAGGTAATAGCCAAAAAACTTTAGATAAGCCAAACCGGTCATCATGCCAATGGCAGGTGGAAGATGTAAAAAGTTGTGAAAACTCACGGCGGTTACGATCGTTAATAAAAACAGTCCGACAATAATTAAACCGCCGCGCTTCATGCTCAGCTCTTCGCCTTCCACAGCCTCAGGTGTACCATTTGGTATGAAAAAGTGCATCACAGCAGCTGGGATAACATAGTTAATAACGGCTGGTATAAATAAAATAAAGAACTCAGAGAATTGCACAAGACCTTTTTGCCAAACCATTAAGGTTGTAATGTCACCAAAGGGGCTAAACGCCCCACCTGCATTTGCAGCCACAACAATAGCAATGCAAGATAATGCAACAAATTTAGGGGCTTTGGAACCAACGGTTAATGCAACGGTACACATAATAAGTGCGGTTGTTAAATTATCTGCAACGGGCGAAATAAAGAAGGCAAGGATTCCTAGTAACCAAAATAAGCTTTTATAGCTAAACCCTTTTTTTACTAACCACGTGCGTAAGGCATCAAAAACACGTCGTTCAATCATTGCGTTAATGTAGGTCATAGCGACCAGTAAAAAGAAGAAAAGCTCTGCGTATTCAAGGAAATTATGACGAATAGCAACTTCTGCAGCGTGATCAAAACCATGTTGCTGATACACAATAGCAATCATAATCCAGATGATGCCGGCTGCTAGTAAAACAGGCTTAGATTTTCTTAGATGCAGTTGCTCCTCAAAAATAACAAGCGTGTAGGCCAATGCAAATACACCAAGGGCTAGATAACCAACAAGGTGCGAGGTTAAATCTAAATTGCTAGACTCACCGGTGCTTGCAAAAGCAACGGAGGGCAGTAATAAAAGAAAAAAAACAGTAAAGCGGGTGTAGATAGTCATCTAGGCAGCCTTTAAATTATGAGGTGGTTGAAATCTAATAAGTAACGAGTCATTAATCATTAATATTAACCGCTAATTATATCTCGTATTCTTAATGGCGAACAAATTAAATTTAGGGCCAGCAATGATGGGGGAGAGGGATGTTACCAATACCACTCAGGTATCAAGACGAAGTTTGTTGGCATATTTTAAGACTGATTTGGGCGTTAGGCTGGGTCACTAGCGTGACCCAGTTATCATAGTTTAACCTTAAGTATTAGATAGTTGTGAGCAAGCTCAAGCTTTTAGTATGAATAGCTAAGGTATGTGTCAATGGCCTATGAATCTACCTATAATAAATATCAATAAGTTAACTCCAACAGGAGAAAAACAATGATTAAATGGCTATTGGCATTTTTAGGTAAAGGCCCCAAAACAAAAAAAAACACTAAGGGTGTCGAAGAATCCGAGCTGACGTATATTCGTGTAGAAAACCTAGAGTTGGGTATGTATGTTGCGAAATTGGACTGCCCTTGGCTGGAATCTCCATTTAAATTGCAAGGTTTTAACCTAACAACCCAGCGTGAATTAAATACCCTTAGGGGGCTTTGTCATCATGTTTATATTGACCGCTTTAGACAAAGTAAATTAAGTATGTCTGCTAAGAAAACCTTTTCTGGTAAGAAGTTATTGATAGGTGATGTACCTCCAAAAAAAGGCTCGTTTGAAAAAGAAATAAGCACAGCGACCCATAAGTTTTCAGAAACGGGCGCGCTAATCAATGACTTTATGGAAAAGGTAGAAGATGGAGGCAGTGTCGATACGAGTCTAGCAAAAGATGCAGTTGCCAGCTCAGTCAGCAGCATTTTAAACTCGCCTGATGCATACTTGTGGTTAACACAGTTGAAAAGCATCGACAAGAGAACGGCTCAGCATAGTCTTAATGTCAGCATGCTGTCCATTATCCTGGGGCGGCAAATAGGTTTAAGTGAACAAGAATTAAGGAATGTTGGCCTTTGCGGAATGATGCATGATATGGGGAAGATGTTAATTCCATCAGCGATTCGCAATAAAAAAACACCGCTTAATCCTGAAGAACAAGCGATTATGAGAACACATACAACGTTGGGAGCTGAGCTATTAAAATCAAGTGATAATATGTTTCATGGCGCCATAGAAACAGCATTAACCCATCATGAAACGATCAATGGTCAGGGCTACCCAAAGGGGGTAAAAGACTCCGATGTTTCTTATTATTCGAATATGGTTTCTATTGTTAATGAATACGATAATTTAACGACTGATAGACCGTATCAAAAAGCCCTGACACACCTTCAAGCAACACAAATTTTGTACCAACAGGCTGGAGAAAAGTTTGATCGCTTATTGGTCTCTAAATTTATTGAAAGCTTAGGCGTGTTTCCCCCTGGTTGTTATGTTGAACTCAGTGATAATCGGATAGCACTTGTTTTGGAGACGAACACAGAGTCAAAACTTCGCCCTAAAATTATGGCCTTTATGGACAACCAAATGAGCGCCATAAAAAAAGGGGTGATTAACCTAGATAACGTCTTAATAGATTTAAAGGGGAACCCGCTGCGGATTCAAAACATCATTAATCCAGATGACTTTAATATTGATCGCAAAAAACACTTTCAGGATGGTGTTATAGCAAAAGGTTTCTTGTTAACTTAAAAATGCCAATGGCAGGGGCTAGAAAGGTTTCATATTGAGCTAAAGGGCGAGCTACATTAGAAGGTAAAGCCTTAGTGCCTTTCGTTTGTTGATACTGTTATGCTAATGAACAATTAGGTATGAGAAAGCGTTAGCGAGTATGTCTGAAAAAAAGCTGTCAATTTTCGAGCGTTATTTAACGGTATGGGTAGTGCTTTGCATTGCCGGTGGTATTTTCTTAGGAAAAGTAGCACCAAGTGTTGCAACCACCCTGAATGATTTTTCTATTTACCAAGTGTCTATCCCCATAGCCGTCTGCTTATTCTTCATGATGTACCCCATTATGGTGAAAATAGATTTCGCACACGTCCTCAAATCAGCAAAGACGCCAAAACCAGTTATGTTGACG
>JAHRWG010000132.1 GCA_019090295.1 Cycloclasticus sp.
CATGAGCTAGAAATAACCAGCAGCGGCCAAATATTTGTTCTTGTTCCTGCTCATAAATATCTTGATTATGAAAAATAGTACGGTTTTGGCGGCCGGTTTTATTGTCAACTAACTGACTAACATCTAGTTTACTCATGATTCTCCTTTTTAATTGCTATTGGTATTTCAAACATTAGATATCCCTAATATTTCTAACGATCGTTATTTTTTATTTATAATACTGTTAATAAGTATAGGGTCAAGTTTTTAATGATTATTTAACTGGGTTAATGTGCAGTTGCCGTTAAAAGCTAGAATTGAAATAACTGTTTATTGTTGATACCGTAATGCTTAGATAACAACTATGCTTAACAATGATTTAGTGGGTACTTTTATGCCATTTGCAGACTAGATTTAACCAGTGGTAAGCAGACGTGTTCTGGGTGACATCAGAAAGATCGCCCATGAAAAGGCGGGCATTCATGACATGAAATAGACTGACCTGTTTTAAGAAAAACATTGAATTTTGATGAATTAGCCCCGATGTATAAGAGGTGTGAAGATAAGCCGAAATCGGCTTGAAGTTAGGTGTCGGTAGCAAGTTATTTACCGTCAATACATTATTGAACATAAGCCAGTAGGATTTGGAATAATGCCAGAAACAAATTTGAGTGCGTCACAGCAAGCCTTGCAACAATTAAAATTGACAATCAGCCAGCAGATTATCGGCCAAGAGGCGTTAATAGAACGCATGTTAATTGCCTTATTAGCGGATGGGCATATCTTGGTAGAGGGAGCGCCTGGTTTGGCAAAAACGCGGGCCATTAACGTACTTAGTAAAGGTATTGAAGCAGATTTTCACCGGGTGCAGTTTACCCCAGATTTATTGCCGTCTGATTTAACCGGTACCGATATTTATCGTCCGCAGCAAGGCAGTTTCGAATTTCAAAAAGGGCCATTATTTCATAACTTGGTGTTGGCCGATGAGATCAACCGGGCACCGGCAAAAGTTCAAGCAGCCTTGTTAGAGGCAATGGCTGAAAGACAAATTACTGTCGGCTCAGCCACTTACCCTTTACCACCTTTATTTATGGTGATGGCAACTCAGAATCCACTTGAACAAGAAGGGACGTATGCGTTACCAGAAGCGCAGTTAGATCGGTTTTTATTGCACATTAAAATTGATTACCCAAATGCAGAGCATGAGAAGAAAATTCTGCACTTAGCTCGCGCTGAAGCAAGCGGTAAGGGCGTTGAGCAGGAAGAACGAGAAACCATTAGTCAGCAACGTTTGTTTGATGCACGGCAAGAAGTGTTGGCCGTTTATATGAGCGATGATTTGGAAGATTATTTGCTACAACTGGTGCTTGCAACGCGTCAGCCAGAGGCCTATGGTGACGACTTAGCCGCATGGTTGCAATACGGTGCAAGCCCCAGAGCCAGCATTGCATTGGATCGTTGCGCACGCGCAAAAGCATGGTTGCAAGGGCGCGACTTTGTTAGCCCAGAAGATATTCAAGATATTGCCTATGACGTGCTACGCCATCGGTTGATTTTATCGTATGAAGCAGAGGCTGAAGGCATCACCAGTGATCATTGCATTAAGGAAATAATTGCTCGAGTTGCCGTGCCTTAAATGGAGGCGATAGATGAGCACGAGCCACGGATTAAGGTATCACTAAAAACCCTGGTCAACTTGGTTAAACAAGCCCCTTTAGTTGATTTGTCACATAAACAAATTCGAGCAGGACAAAGTGGTGAGTATGTCTCACGTTTTAAAGGGCGTGGTATGGAGTTTGATGAAACGCGTTTATATCAACCAGGGGATGATATTCGCAGTATTGACTGGCGAGTGACGGCGCGAACCAATGTCACGCACAGTAAAGTTTTTCGTGAAGAACGGGAGCGCCCAGTATTTATCTCAGTGGATTCTCGCCCCGCGATGCGGTTTGCTACCCGTGGTGTTTTTAAGTCAGTACAAGCAACAAAGTTAGCTGCTTTATTGGCTTGGGCGGCGCATTTAAATGGAGACCGTATAGGCGGCCAAGTATTTAATGAGAAGGGCTGTCAGGAACTAAAGCCAGCATCGGGGAAGCGAGCCGTTTTACATTTTTTAAATGCCCTAGTGACGCCTAATCCAGGAAATGAACTGGATAATATTGCCTTGGAAAAAATATTGTTACGTTTAATTCAACACGCAAAGCCGGGGAGCTTGTTGTACATTATCAGTGATTTTCGTGGCTTAGATGAGCGCTTGGACGCGTATTTATCCAAACTGGCCCGTCATTGTGAGGTGGTGTTAATTCAAGTATATGACCCATTAGAAAGTCATTTGCCTGCAAAAGGACGTTACCGTTTAAGTGATGGGTCGGTGGATATAACCATTGATAGTGGTGATACGCAGCGTGTTCTAGCTTATCAACAGCAATTCCAGCAACGCCAACAACACTTAATGACGTTGTGTAAAAAATGGCGGATGAACCTACTACAATGCAGCACCCAACAGCAGCCGATTGAGGCGTTAAATTAATGGAACCATCATTAAACCTGCGTGATATTCACTTACCTGATGCGATGAGCATTTGGCCGCCTGCAATTGGCTGGTGGTTATTGCTCATTCTTATACCTATATTGATAGTCATCGGCTGGTTTTTGTTTAAACGATTGACCAGGCGCACAGCATTAAAAGGCGCAAGAAGCCTATTGGTCGACATTAAGCGCCAAGCAGCTGGCGATAAAGGCCAAACCATACGTGCCTTATCGCATTGCTTACGACGATTTCATATGAGCAATGGGCAACGAGAGCAAGTGGCTGGCTTAAGTGGGCAGGCCTGGTTATTGTACTTAGATGGCCTTGTTGATGGCACGCCTTTTAGCGGTGGCATTGGCCGCTGTTTAGTAGATGCGCCATACCAAAAAACGATTGCCGATGATGTGGACATTAATGCGCTTATCGAACTGTGTGAGACAACGTTGAAGGGGCAAAACAGATGATTCAATTAGCCTCACCTTGGCTGTTATTGGCCATTATATTACCCCTAATATACCGTTACTTACTGCCACCAAAGCTGGTGTTGGAGCAGGCGGCATTAAAGGTGCCATTTTTAGAAGATTTTGATCAATTTGAACACTCGGTTATTTCACAACAAAAAAAATGGCCAGTTATTTTAGCGAGTATTGCATGGGTATTATTGGTGTTTGCTTGCGCACGCCCACAGTGGTTAGGTGAACCGATTGAACAAGCGGTGAGTGGACGTGACTTGATGCTGGCGGTGGACGTATCGGGTAGCATGAAAGAAAAAGACTTTGTACTAAATGGTCAGCAGATTGACCGTTTAAGCGCCACCAAACACGTTGCAAGTGAGTTTATTCAACGTCGAATTGGTGATCGTCTTGGGTTGATTTTATTTGGTACCACGGCGTACTTACAAACCCCGTTAACTTTTGATAGGCAAACGGTGGCAACCTTATTGAAGGAATCCTTTATTGGTATTACCGATGATGAACCCGCGACCTCAATTGGCGATGCAATTGGCGTGGCCGTTAAACATTTGAAAAATGAACAAACAAATAGCCGCGTGCTGGTGTTGTTAACTGATGGGGCGAATACAGCAGGTACCAGTCCTATCCGAGCGGCTCAATTAGCCGCTGATCATCAGTTGAAAATTTACACCATTGGCATTGGTGCGGATGAAATGTTAGTGCGCAGTTTGTTTGGTAACCGAACCTATAACCCCTCACGTGATTTAGATGAAAAAATGCTTAACGCGATTGCCGATAAAACCCAAGGGCGATATTTTCGTGCCCGTAATAAAGAACAATTAGACGCTATTTATCAATTGTTGGACGAGCTTGAGCCGGTTGAAAAAGACAAACAATTTTACCGTCCGATGACAGAGTTATATCACTGGCCTTTGGCACTAGCACTGTTGTTAGCAGCTGGGGTTGCGGTGTCACGTTTGAGGTTTAAATGAACATGTCCGATTTTCACTTTATCCGACCATACTACTTGCTGGCATTGATACCGTTGGTGATTTTTATTGTATTCGCACTTAAAAATAAGCTTAAGCAAGGCGACTGGAATGAGGTGTGTGATGCGGAGTTATTGCCCTATATCTTGCAGCAAATACCTTCCAAACAGAGTCATTGGATGCTGCTCACTCTTTCCTTAGCAGGGTTATTAGGGGTGATTGCCTTAGCAGGGCCGACTTGGCAACGTTTGGATTCACCCGTGTTTCGTAATGATGCGGCTTTAATTATTGCGTTAAACTTGTCGCAAACAATGGATGCACAAGATATAAAGCCGAGTCGAGTTGCGCGTGCTCGCTATAAAATAGCCGATATCTTGAGGCAGCGAAAAGATGGTTTGACAGCTCTATTGGTCTTCTCGGGAGATGCGTTTACCGTGACGCCACTAACGGCTGATGTAGCCACCATTGAAAACCAGCTGAGTGCGCTTGAAACAAACATTATGCCGAGTAGCGGTAATAATACAGCTGCCGCTATAAAACTAGCCGTGCAGTTATTACAGCAAGGAGCGCAGCAACAGGGGGATATATTTCTCCTCACCGATGGGATTGGTGAGCAAGACCCCGATGATTTAATTAAGCTAGTGGGTCAGTACAAGCTGTCAGTCTTAGGCGTTGGTACCGAACAAGGTGCACCAGTGACCCTTGCTAGGGGCGGTTTTTTGAAGGACTCAGCAGGTAATATTGTGTTATCGAGTTTACCCGCAGGCCAGTTAAAGAGTCTCGCTAAATCAGGTCAGGGCGTGTATCAACAAGTCACCCTGAATGATGATGATATCAATGCTTTGGTGGCAGGGTTGAATAAGGCGAGTGCAGCGGACTCTAAGCAGCAAAGCAGCGGCGTAATAGAGCAATGGCAAGATCAAGGGGTTTGGCTGTTATGGCTATTGTTACCACTGGCCGCATTAAGTTTTCGAAAGGGTTTTTTGTCACTGGCCTTACTGCTGGTTTTGCCGATACCACAAACGAGTTATGCGGTGTCTTGGCAAGACCTTTGGTTAAATAAAAACCAACAGGCGCAGCAAGCTTTTCAACACGAGGAGTTTGAACAGGCAGCTGAGTTGTTTGAATCGGCAAAATGGAAAGCGGCTGCGCAATATAAGGCAGGCCAATATCAGCAAGCCGCCGACAGCCTAAAGGGTATTGATACAGCCGATGCTCATTATAATAGAGGGAATGCTTTAGCCAAGGCTGGGCAGTTAGAAGCGGCATTAGATGCCTATCAGCAAGCGTTAACAGGTAATCCGAATAATGAAGATGCTGCCTTTAACCTAAAAAAAGGGAAAGAGGCATTGAAACAGCAGAAGGACCAGCAACAGCAACAACAAGATAATAACCAGCAAAAAGGTGACCAGAAGTCGGATAAGCCATCGGATGATTCGCAACAAGAAAAACAACAGAGCGAGCAATCACAGAACGAACAATCGCAGAACGAACAATCGCAGAACGAACAATCACAGAACGAACAATCACAGAACGAACAATCACAGAACGAACAATCACAGAACGAACAATCACAGAACGAACAATCACAGAACGAACAATC
>JAHRWG010000133.1 GCA_019090295.1 Cycloclasticus sp.
AATAGAAAAAAAACTGGAAGGCTTGCAAACAGACGACTCTTTGCCTATCGCAATCGCTGTTAGAATTCCTGTCGCTATTATTAAAAACCATAAAAATAAAAGCTGTTCAATCATCTACGAAAAAGGATTTGAGGCGTGTGCCGAGAAAATTTTAAATGATATTAGTAGCTTAGATAAGATGAACTCTGCGGTGGTAGCAGATGTTTTCATAAGTGAGGATGAGCCCTTAGTCTTTAAAAATGGTGTCGCTAAAATTAAGTCTTATTTAAAAGAAGGTGACACACTTCAGGTTAACCTATCAAGACAATGGGATGGGGTTAATCTTAATAACGCTAGTTATATCGATATATATCGTTCTTTAAGTTTATGTAATCCTGCGCCATTCGCTGGCCTTGCGAAGTTTGGGGGAACGGTACTGTGCTCTTCATCGCCTGAAAGGTTAATCAGCTGTACAAATAATAGACTTGAAATGCGTCCTATTGCGGGTACACAAAAACGTGATACAAATGATACTGAAAGAGATCAACAATTAGTCAAAGAACTGCTGAGCAGTGCGAAAGAGAACGCGGAGCATATTATGCTTATTGACTTGATTAGAAATGACATGGGAAAGGTGTGTGAAATAGGTAGTATTCAAGTGGATGAGGCAATGGTACTGGAGAGCTACGCTGCAGTGCATCATATTGTTTCAAATGTTACTGGCCAATTACAAAAGGACAAAAGTATTTCTGATATTATCAAGGCTGTATTTCCAGGTGGAACGATAACCGGTTGTCCAAAGGTAAGGTGTATGGAAATCATTAATGAGCTTGAGGATAAGCCACGTGGTGCATACACCGGTTCTATGGGCTATATAAACCATAATGGAGATTTTGATTTGAATATTTTGATACGAACTTTAACCGTGTCAAATGAAAAAATTCAATTCAGAGCCGGTGCCGGTATTGTTGTTGATTCAATCGCTGACAATGAGCTACTTGAAACAAGGCATAAAGCAAAGGCATTACTCAAATCACTTCATCAACATGTCAGCTAAGGTATTAATTAATGGTCAGACTGAGGGTGTTATTAGTCCGTTTGATAGAGGCTTGCATTATGGGGATGGGCTTTTCGAAACATTTTTAGTACAGAGTGGTTGTTTGTTGTTTCCCAACGAACATTTTTCACGATTAGGTAAGGGTTGTGAGAAGCTTGGTTTTCCTAGGCCTGATGAGACACTGATTGTTGATGAAATCAACCAAACGATCGGAAGTGCTTCCAATGGGGTTGTTAAGCTCCTATTGTCTCGTGGTGAGGGTAATAGAGGTTTTATGCCACCTGAGAAACCAACAGTAACACGGATTATTTCATTTTCTCCATCACACAGTATTCTTCAAGCAACCTTAAAATGTTGCTCACTCATTCTTTGTCATACACGATTAGCACGGCAATCGGTTTTAGCTGGAATTAAACACCTAAACCAATTAGAGCGGGTGATGGCCCGGGCCGAATTGAAAGATCAATCTGCTGAAGGGCTCATGTTAGATACCGATGGGCTGGTCATTGAAGGAACGATGAGTAATTTATTTATCGTCAAAGATAAGACATTGATCACACCACCATTAAATAATTGTGGTGTTCATGGCACAATCAGGGAATACTTACGTCAAGCTGCAAAAAGAGATAATATTGAGTTTAAAGAGTGTGAGCTTAGCCTTGCAGATGTTAAACGTGCAGATGAGGTTTTTATGACGAATAGTGTAATGCCTTTGCGCTCAATTGATAGGTTAATGATTTCAGGCACAACCTATAATATGCAAAAGGGGCCTATTAGCGAATGGGCACTTAACGCCATTTTATCAAATATTCGATTACAAATTAAACGCAGCAACGAATAAAACATGAGACGATTACTAAGTATTTTGATAATAACGTGTAGCTTAACGGCTGGTTGGTTTTGGATGGCGTTCCAGCAGTCCATACATCGTTCATATATATCAGAGGATATGGGGGCGGTTATTGTCAAAATAGATAAAGGCCAACATTTCAAACAAATTGTTACCACTTTGGACACTCAAGGGGTTGTGGATGGCAGGTGGTTTACTTGGTTAGTTAGATCTAAAGGAGTGGCCAATAAAATTCAAGCGGGTGAATATTCATTTTCAGCGGGTTTAACACCCGTCCAAATTTTAAATTTTTTACTCAAAGGTAAGGTCAACCAGTACAGCTTCACCCTTGTTGAAGGGCAGACTTTTCGAGAGGTTTTATCCGCACTTCATAAAAATAAAGCAGTTAAAGCAACGTTGCCTAAGTATGCGACGATGCAAACATACCTAGAGCGTTTAAATATACCTGAAAAGCACCTAGAGGGTTTGTTGCTAGCGGATACTTACTTTTTTGTTAACGGCTCCACAGATGAGGAATTAATTATGAGAGCCTATCGGTCCATGCAGGCGTATATTAATGCTGCTTGGTTAACCAGGGATAAAAAAGAGGTGTTACCAAGTGTTTATAGTGCATTAATTTTAGCCTCAATCGTCGAAAAAGAAACTGCTGCTATTGAAGAGCGTGCAACCATTGCCGGTTTATTCTTAGCGCGTTTATCAAAAGGAATGCGCCTACAAACTGATCCAACAGTCATATATGGCATGGGCGAGCGTTATAAAGGTGATATTCGTTATAAAGATTTGCGAGAAGATACACCTTATAATACGTACACACGATATGGGTTGCCACCTACACCAATTGCAATGCCTGGTAAAGATGCTATTAATGCGGTGCTGCACCCTAATAAAACAAGTTTTTTATATTTTGTTTCTAAAGGTGATGGGACCCATGTGTTTTCTAAAAACCTCCGGCAGCATAACCAAGCTGTCAATAAATATCAGCGATAATAATGACTAAACCTGGAAAATTTATAAGCCTTGAAGGTGTTGAGGGAGTGGGTAAAACGACGAACCTTGAATACATAGCGGATCATCTAAAAAGCGTTGGGAAAAAAATTGTTATAACAAGGGAACCAGGCGGAACACCCATAGCAGAAAAAATAAGAGGTTTATTGTTGGATCATGGTGATGAAGTACTGTGTAAAGAGTCGGAATTACTGCTGATGTTTGCTGCGCGTGCTCAACACTTAGACACGGTTATTAAACCGGCCCTTCAAGCCGGCCATTGGGTTTTGTGTGACAGGTTTACAGATGCCACCTATGCGTACCAGGGCGGCGGTCGTGACTTTCTGATGCAGGATATCGCATGGATGGAAGGTTTTGTTCAAAAAGGATTAAAGCCAGATAAAACCATTTTACTGGATCTAGACGTTGAAACAGGTTTGAAGCGGGCATCCAAAAGGAGTGAGCCAGACCGTTTTGAGTCAGAAAAAAAAGTTTTTTTTGAGAAGGTTCGTCAAGTGTACTTGAACAGAGCAGAGGCTGAACCTGATAGGTTTTCTGTAGTGGATGCATCTTTATCATTAAGCCAGGTACAAGAAGCCATTAAAATACAACTCGATGACTTTTTAAGTAAGGAGTAAACGTTTGCAAACAACCTACCCTTGGCTAAATGTTATAGCCGATAAATTAACCAGCTATCAACAGCAACAAAGGCTTCCTAGTGCGCTTATGTTACAAGGGGATGAGGGGCTAGGGCTTGCAACGTTAGCACGTGATTTTTCGAAGCAAGTGTTCTGTTTAAAGCCGAACTCTGAGAGCTCTGCGTGCTGTACTTGTTCCTCTTGCTTACTCTTTGATGCTGGTAATTACCCAGATTATATAAATATAAAGCCGGACGAGGGTAAGTTAACCATCAAGATAGATGCTATCCGTCAACTCAGTGAGACCTTAGCCCTGAGTAGTCAGTTTGCAAACCCTCGAATTGTAATAATTAACCCTATAGATGCGTTATTACATCAAGCCTCTAATAGCTTATTAAAGACACTTGAAGAACCAAGTAATAATACGTGCTTGATTTTGATTGCTCATCAATTGTCAAAAATTCCAATGACGATACGCAGTCGGTGTCAAATTATTAAAATAAATGCCATCGATAAGAACTTAGCAAATAGCTGGCTTAAAGAAGAAGGGTGCGAGCAGTCGTTGCAATATTTGATGCTGGCTAATGATAGGCCACTACTCGCCTATGACCTATGGAAAAAAGATGGTCTTGAGCACAGACGAGAGCTTTTCGATGAATTTGTTGCTTTAATTAAAGGCCAGTTGGATCCCTTAATTTTTGCAGAAAAGTGTTTATCTAAAAAGGAGTTCCCTATCATAAAATGGTTAACATCATGGTTAACCGATGCCGTAAAATATAAATACAGCAGTACTGTTAAGCAACTTTTAAATGTTGATTTGGGTGAGGACTTGAAAGTTTTACCCAGCAAGCTACACTTGAATGACCTGTATGGTTTATTAGATAAGCTTGGGCAACTGGCGCAACTAGAAGCTAGTCAGTTGAACCATCAATTACTGCTTGAAGAATTTTCTGTGGATTGCTTTTCTGCCAGCAAGATAAAAGGACATAAATGATGAACACGACGGCTAATGGCTCAAGACAAGGGATTTTATCTTTAACAATTAAGGATAAAAATGCGTTATATGCAGCCTTTATGGATTATGTTGAAGGAGGGGGGTTATTTATCCCGACGAACAAGAAATATAGCCTAGGTGATGAGGTTTTCATGCTATTAAGTCTGATGGGAGAGACAGAAAGAATTCCTGTTGCTGGAACGATTATATGGATAACACCAATAGGTGCTGAAGGCTCCCGTTCGGCAGGTGTTGGCGTGCAATTTAATGAGCAAGCAGGCGGTGTGGCACGGGCTAAAATAGAAACATACCTTGCAGGATCAACTGCATCAGGGCGCCCAACGCACACAATGTAGCTGGCTTGGGTTCGTTTTTTGTAACCCAAGTGACCATTTTTACAGATGAAAAAAAGTATGTTTATAGACTCACACTGCCATTTAGATCGAATTGACCTAAGCCCCTACAATAACAATTTTGATGAATACCTTGAAACAACCGAAGCTGACGCTTTAGAGCACATGCTCTGTGTTTCTATTAATTGGGAAGCTTATCCTGCTATGCGGGATTTAGTTAAAGCAAAACCAAATATCTCTTTTTCAGTTGGGGTTCACCCCAATGAATGTGATGGTTATGACCCAAGTTCGAAAGAGTTAATCGATACGGCTATCAATGATAAGGCCATTGCTATTGGTGAGACAGGGCTTGATTATGCGAGGCTAGATAATGAGAGTGACAAGATCCGTCAACAGAGCCGGTTTCGCAGGCATATTCATGCAGCAAAAGAAATAAATAAACCACTTATTATTCATACACGTGATGCGAAGGACGATACCATCGCTATTATGCAGCAAGAGCGTGCGAGTGATGCAGGGGGAGTTTTACATTGTTTTACAGAAGATTGGGGCATGGCCAAAAAGGCGCTTGATTTAGGGTTCTATATTTCTTTTTCTGGGATTGTGACCTTTAAAAATGCCACACAGGTGCATGAGGTTGCAAAGAAGGTTCCCAGTGATCGCTTGTTAATAGAAACCGATTCACCCTACTTGGCACCCGTTCCTATGCGAGGCAAGCCTAATTACCCCAATTATGTTCGTTATGTTGCCGCTAAGGTGGCAGAGATAAAAAATTTGTCGATAAATGAGGTGGCTGAGCTTACACGCCTAAACTTCCAAAACCTATTTAATCCTTAATTGGCTTGTCTAACTTAGGTAGCAGTTGCTGAATTTTATTCAAGACTTGATTTGTATCCTCAAGAGATGCTTCGGAATTCATTAGTTTTTTTGCAACTTCTTTATTTTCCTCAGATAAATCCTTAATAACAGTATTAGCGATTTTTAGGTCATGGTCGGCCTTTGTTTTATAATCTTCAGAAAAGCGTTCGCGGTAGACCAGCATGAATGAGGCAATGATACTCTTTATTTCCTTTTGACTATGAGAAGAGTCTTTAGCTAATGTTAGCGCTTCATCAAAGGCATTATAAAGTGGTTTATCAAATAATCGCTCAAAGCGTTCTTTTAACGTCTTGTGCATATAAAAAAGCTCACTTCTTGTTCCTGTGAATTGAGCGAATAATTTTATTGTTGCTGATTCAATGCTATGCAGACTTTGCTGATGTTTTTCAAGATACACCTGCTCCAGCGTATTAACAATATCGCGCATTTCTTCTTTAGGGAAGGATCCTGTCTCTAAGTGGTGATAGAGGTTACTGATAGCATGGTCTGGTTTTTCTTCAGTTACAATGCTATCGCTTGAGTGAGTCTCGTTTTGTATTTGGAATTGCTTAAATGCAGAGAGAAAATCATCAGTTTCTTCAGCAGATAATTGTCCTTTTGAAAGCTGATCAAAACAGAAATTAGAGGCATCTTTAAAACTGCGTGAAGGAACTATTGTATCAATAGTAGGTTTTTCTTCATCGACTTTAATAAAAGGCTGGGAAACTATTTCGTTTATAGT
>JAHRWG010000134.1 GCA_019090295.1 Cycloclasticus sp.
GTGCTTTTTAAAGTACTCAGTTGCTGCGTTGCTCGGGCCATTAATGATGCCTATAGCATCGTCAACGCTCATTGCTTGGATGCTATCTGAAAAAATAGTAGCGGCGGCAGGGACGGCTTTTTCAGCCGCTTGGTTAAGGGTTGCTTGGAAGGCGGTTACTAAGTCTTCTTGGCCAAGCATTTTTAAGGTAGATGCAAGCGGTAGTAATGAGGTAGGAATAGGCACCCTAACATCGGCTTGATTGAGAAAACCACCCTGGGCACTTAGGTTTTTAACGGCGGCTTGAGAGCCTTTCTCAAGCGCTTGCTTTAAACCTAAAACGATCTCATCGTTAGATAAGCCAGCTGGGACTTCAGATAAGCCAGCAGGGATTTCGTTTTGTGTTGAGCCGGTTATTGCTTCTAAGTTGATGTTTTTAAGCTCATCAAAAAAACCAGCTTGCACGTAAGAGGTAGCCATTAATATAAAGATGAAAAATAGTTTTTTGAAAGCGCTCATAATAAACCAACCATATTTGATTTTATTGGACGTAAGTGATTGTATTTTGCTTTTTGATACTAATCAAGTGTACTCGGGCTTATGTTATGGGGGTATCTCTAATAACCCTTTTTATAAAGGGGATGCTTATTTTTCGCTGTTCAACAAGGTTGGCTTGGCCGAGTGTGTCTAACAATCTTAGTAAGCTGGGTAGGTCTCTTGGGAAGTGGGTCAGGAGGTACTTTGCACAGTCTGTGTTTAAATCTAAACCTTGCTGTTTAGCATGTAATTGAATCGCTTTTAACGTGCTTTCATCGGTTAAAGGAACCAACTTTAGTGACAAGCCACTAGCGAGGCGACTTTTTAAGTCGTTTAGCTTTGCACTAGAGTGTTGAGGGGAAATAGGGGCGCTGACAACCAAACGTCCTTTTGCCTGGCGGAGTTGGTTGAAGAGGTTAAATAGTCCTTCTTCCCAGTTCGTTTGGCCTAATACAAGCTCAATATCATCAATACAGACGAGGTCAATGTTTTCCATGCCATGAAGAATTTCTGGGGAAAATCGCTGTAACTCTTGCAGTGGAAGATAGGCGGCTGTTTTTCCTTGTTCGGTTTGAAATTGGCAGCTGGCTTGTAATAGTTTTGTTTTACCAGACCCCTTCTCCCCCCATAAAAAGATAAAGGGTTCGGTGTTAGCCTTTAGTGAGTCAACAAGGAGTAAGTTTTCATCAGCAATAAAACTGTTAAAATTAAAGTCCTCTAGTGGCTTTAAGGGTAAAGGTATTTGTTGCAGCATTAGGACTTCTTAAGGCGATAAATATACAAAGAAGCATTTAAAAAAACCGATAAGCTAATAATGACTTCGATAAGCCCTAGTAGTCGCGTAGTGGGGTCAGCAACCGCTTCCATGGTGCCATGAATAAAGTAGAGCAAGCTAAGGTAAGCAGCCCAGTTGATGGATTTTTCTTTGCCATGAAGAACCCCCCTAAGAGGAAGAAACAAAGGGAGTACGCATGTTATAAGTATTAAGGAAATAGGAAAGGACGTTGGTGGGGCAAGGATGGTTGCCCACGCGGTGATAAAGCCAATAAGGGCGAAGTAGCTAATAAGCTGTAGCCAATAGGCTGTTTTTTTATCTGGTAAGGTCATGGTTGAGATAGTTTTTTTGTCAGGCTGGCAATACGTCTACCTAGGGCAATACATAAGGTTGACTCATGAGCATCGAGCTTGCGTTTATTGTCAGCGCCGGCTAAGTGGCTAGCACCATAGGGTGTTCCGCCAGAAAGGGTGTCGAGCAGAGCAGTTTCCGAATAAGGTAGGCCTGCTAAAACCATGCCATGGTGCAGTAAAGGTAGCATCATTGATGTTAGTGTTGTTTCTTGCCCGCCGTGTAGGCTGCTAGTCGATGTGAAAACAGCGGCAGGCTTTCCAGTAAGAGCGCCGGATAGCCACAACTGACTGCTACCATCTATGAAGTACTTCAGTGGTGCGGCCATATTGCCAAAGCGTGTTGGACTACCCAGTACTAAGCCATCACAGGTTTCAAGGTCGTTCAAGGTAGCGTATAAGGCACCGTGATCGGGAATACTGTCCTCAGTTGCTTCACAAACGGTTGAAATGGCGGGGACGGTACGAATTTTAGCCTGAGTGCCAGGCACTTCTTCAACACCACGTGCAATAAGATTAGCCATTTCAGCTGTGGCACCATGGCGACTATAAAATAAAATAAGAACATTTAGAGCCATTTATAAAATGTCCAATACGCTTTCTGGGGGGCGGCCTATAGCCGCTTTATCGTTAGCCAAAACAATGGGGCGCTCGATTAGAATGGGGTGTTCCAGCATGGCTGCCAGCAAGTGCTCATCACTAAGTGTTGGGTCAGATAGGGACAGCTCCTTGTAGATCGCTTCGCCTTTACGCATGACCTCACGAGGAGACTTGCCAAGCTGTTGGATGATAGTGGCTAACTCGGATTGGCTGGGCGGTTGCTTCAGATACTCAATGACGTCAAACTGAGCGCCATGCTCCTCAAGTAACTTTAACGTTTGACGTGACTTGCTACAGCGAGGGTTGTGGTAAATTTTAATGCTCAAAGGCACTTCCTCAGAATTGAACGAAAGGCAATTATAAATTAACTGCCTGTTTAAGGTGTGTTTTTCTGCTTTAGCTTGCTCGTGATATGATGCCAATACAATTGTGAATAAGAAGTAGACGATGAAATTACCAGAATTTGACCAAGCATCCGTTTTAGTGGTGGGTGACTTGATGCTAGATAGAAATTGGCAAGGCAGGACATCGCGAATATCCCCCGAGGCACCTGTACCAGTTGTGCATGTGGACGGTGTTGAAGACCGTGCCGGTGGGGCTGGAAATGTCGCATTAAATATTGCTGCACTGGGCTCAAGAGTGACCGTGATGGGCTACGTTGGTAAGGATGATGCAGCTACTTCTTTGCAAGGTTTGTTAGAGGAGGTCGGGGTTAGTTGCCAATTTGAGCCGTTAGATGACCAACCGACCATTACTAAACTACGTGTTTTAAGTCGGCACCAGCAGTTAATTCGATTAGATTTTGAAAAGGGCTTCCATGATTTACCGGTTGAGGCGATGCTGGCGAGTTTTAAGTTGGCTTTGGCAAATCATGATGTTGTTATTCTATCAGACTACGATAAAGGCACACTGGCCTCAGTTCAGCAGTTTATTCTGGCGGCAAAAGCAGCGAATAAAAAAGTATTAATCGATCCTAAAGGAACAGATTTTAAACGCTACCAAGGCGCCACGTTGATGACCCCAAACTGGAGCGAGTTTGAAGCGGTGGTAGGGCCTTGTAAAAATGATGAAGAGCTGGTCTCCAAAGGCATGGGCTTGTTGATGGACTTGCAATTAGATGCGTTGCTGGTCACACGTGGTGAAAAAGGCATGAGTTTATTGCAGCCCGGACATGCACCCATTCATTTACCAACGCAAGCAAGGGAAGTGTTTGATGTTACCGGTGCTGGCGACACGGTTATTTCAACCTTGGCCGCTAGTTTAGCCGCGGGCGCAAGTTTCTCAGACGCGACTGTTTTGGCTAATCAAGCGGCTGGTTTAGTTGTTGCAAAATTAGGAACGGCAACTGCAACACAGCAAGAGTTGAAAGCGACCTTGCACACGCTAGATGATATGCCGCGCGGGTTTGTTAGCGCCGCGAAGTTGGACGCTGCGATTACCACGGCACGAATTAACGGTGAAAAAATTGTCTTAACCAATGGCTGTTTTGATATTTTGCACCCTGGACATGTGCGTTACTTGCAACAGGCAAAAGCACTTGGTGATCGCTTGGTTATTTTGGTTAATGATGATGCATCAGTAGGGCGCTTGAAAGGTCCAGAACGGCCAATCAATTCACTAGAAACGCGCGCAGAAATGTTATCGGCCCTAGCGTGCGTGGATTGGGTGTGTGCCTTTAGTGAAGACTCGCCTCGCGAACATATCTGCAGAATTTTGCCAGATATTTTAGTCAAAGGTGGTGACTATCAGCGCATTGAGGATATTGAAGGGCATGACTGTGTTGCGCAAGCAGGTGGGCAGAGTTTTGTACTCGACTATGTGGATGGTTGTTCAACCACTAATTTAATTAAAAACATACGTGATTCAAAACGTTAAAGGTAACGAACTATGATAATAGTAACAGGTGGCGCAGGGTTTATTGGTAGCAATATCGTGATGGGTCTGAACGCAAAAGGCATTAACGATATTTTAGTGGTCGATGATTTAAGTGATGGCACCAAGTTTAAAAATTTAGTCAATGCTCGTATTGCAGACTACATGGATAAAGACGTTTTTATTGAAAAAGTAATAGCGGGTGATTTTGACAATCAGCCGATTGAAGGTATCTTCCATGAAGGGGCTTGCTCATCAACGACCGAGTGGGACGGTAAGTTTATGATGCAGAATAACTATGAGTACTCGAAATCCTTATTGCATTTTAGTGAAGCTCAGAATATTCCCTTTATATACGCTTCCAGTGCTTCTGTTTATGGTGGTGGGAAACTATTCAAAGAAGACCTGGCTAATGAAGCACCATTGAATGTTTATGGTTACTCTAAATTTCTTTTCGATCAATACGTGCGCTCTAAAATATTCACTAATCAAGTCGTGGGCTTGCGCTATTTTAATGTATACGGCCCAAGGGAGCAGCATAAAGGCAGCATGGCAAGTGTGGCATTTCATTTAAACAACCAACTGCTTGAGAAAGGCAGTATTAAGCTTTTTGCAGGTTGCGATGGTTATGGCGATGGAGAGCAAGTGCGTGATTTTGTCTATGTTGATGATGTGGTTGCCGTTAATTTATGGTTTTTAGATAACCCAACTGCCTCAGGTATATTTAACTTGGGGACAGGGCAAAGCCAACCGTTTAATGATGTTGCTAAGGCAGTGCTTGCTTATCACCAAACGGGAGATTTAAGTTATATTCCTTTTCCAGACCATTTAGTGGGGCACTACCAAAGTTTTACAGAAGCTGACCTAGGTGCGCTTCGAGACGTGGGCTGCCAGCATACCTTTAAGTCGGTTAGTGAAGGTGTAAGCCAATATATGGAGTGGTTGAACGCGACATAATGATGCGTCATTTGTATTCGGGGTTGATGTATCTTTTAACGCCCCTCTTGCTGCTTCGTTTATTAATGCGAGGACGAAAAGCACCTGCGTACTTAACTCGCTGGGGTGAGCGTTTCGGTTTTTATGGCAAACAGCCCCAAGCTGTTATTTGGTTTCATACAGTATCTGTTGGTGAGGCAGAAGCAGCTTTTCCGCTCATAAACGATGTGGCGTCTAGGTTCCCTAATGTAGATATTTTGGTGACCACAACAACCCCAACAGGCTCGGCACGGGTTAAAGCTTTTTTAGGGCAACGAGTGTCGCATGGCTCCTGGTGTATCGTAGGGTAAA
>JAHRWG010000135.1 GCA_019090295.1 Cycloclasticus sp.
CAAAGCGAACCCCTAAGGCCTTACACTCCTCAATAACAGTTTGAACATGCTGAACATCTCCTAGTGCTGCCGACTCCAGAATTTCTATTTCTAATTGTTCGGGCCTAATGCTGGGGAATCTTTTCAATGCTTGAGCAATCAATAATGAAAAGTTTGGCACATGAAAATGCCTAGCAGCAATATTAATACTCACCGACCAATTGCGTCCCTTTTTTTGCCACTGTGTTAACTGGGTTAGTGCCGACTCTAATACCCAACGGCCAATATCAATAATGACGTCGTTCTGCTCAATAAACGGTAAAAAGTCTACCGGTAAAATCAAACCGTCTTTTGGGTGCTGCCACCTTATTAACGCTTCCATCCCAATAACTTGACCCGTCCGCATATTTACTTTTGGTTGGTAGTACAGTTCAAACTCTTTATTGATAAGAGCCTGCTCAACGCGGGTAATTATTTTCTGTGAACTGTTCAACTTTTGGTCCTGCTTCACATCAAACAAATGTACTCTATTCCTACCTGCCTGCTTGGCTAAAAACATGGCCTGATCAGCATGTCTCAACAAGGTGTCTGCATCTGCATCATCTTCTGGGTATAAAGCTAGCCCTATACTGCATGAAAGGGATACCTTCTCTCCTTCTATGCTATACGGCTCAGCAATGGCTATCTGTAAACGCTGTATCGCTTGCAGCAACTCCTCTTTACTGTCTGCGTCACCAATCAATAAAACAAATTCATCACCACCAAAACGAGCGACCGTATCTTCCTGCCTTAAATGCTGTCTAATTCTACTGGCCGCCTCTATCAGTAACAAGTCACCCGCAGCATGCCCATAGGTATCATTAACCGGCTTGAATTTATCTAAATCCATCATGCAAACCGCTAAGGCGGTTTGGTGTCTCTTAGCTAAGATAAGTGCTTCCTTAAAGCGGTTAGCTAAGAGTAGTCTGTTTGGTAAGCGGGTTAGTGGGTCATGCATGGCATACCAGTGCATCTGTTCAGCGTCAGCTTCTTTACTTATTTCTTCAAAGAAACTGACCACATGCCCATTAAAAGCACTTTCTCGTGCCACCTGAACAGCCACCGAGCCACAAATACTCAACTCTTCACCGTTAAAAGTTTGCAGCATAGAGCCGCTTGGAAAAGACTTTTCAGCCGCACCTTTATCTCTTGAAGTATAAACGACCGGTTCACCACCATTAACGACTTTAAACACGTCCGTTAGCTTATGTCCCAAAACATTACCAGCGAAACAGCCCATTAACTCACAGGCTGCCTGATTGATATACGTAATATCCCCTGCTGCCGAGCTTGTTATGATACCGCCTATTACTGTAAGGTTTTTATTCATAAAGTACCTGCTCATGTCTTAAGGCATGCTTTCCAAGGTAGGTTGAGTGCCTTTCCACTATATCCATTAAAATTGACTCTGCCAGCTATTTCCTTAGCTCACGGATCGTGTCATATGCCTCGGTGATTTGTTGAGTTTTTTCTTTCGCTATCTTCATCATTTCCTCTGGCAGGCCTTTTGACACCAATTTATCGGGATGGTGCTGACTCAGCAATCGCCGATAGGCTTTTTTTACATCCGCATCACTGGCTGATGCTGAAACGCCTAAAATGGCATAACTTTCTTCAGGGGTTGACCTAGTTTGGTGGTGAGTATTACGCTGCTGGCTAGCACCTAACATTCGCTTAAGCTGTTCATAAGCAAAGCCAGGTATCCCCAAGTGCCCACAAATATGCAATAACACTTTATCTTCAGAGTCATCTAGAACGCCATCAGCATATGCCGCCTGAAGCTGTACCTCAATAAACATACGAACTAGGTTTTTTTGGCGCTGGCACGTATGCTTAAATTCATCAAGCTCGGCATCCAAGTTAAAGCTAGCACTTTTCCCACGGTTAAACTCTTCAATCGCTTCCTGCTTCATCTCTGCAGTCAGCTCCATTTGGTCCATCACACGTTGAGCCATTCGGATTTCTTCGGTTGACACCTGTCCGTCAGCCTTTGCTATATGCCCCATGATGGCAAACGTAGACTTAAAAAATGTTTTCTTAACCCGCTTTTGCTGTGCTGGGTCAAACGGATTTTGAGCTAGGCCGACATCAAACTTATGACCAATATAAAGCCCTATCAGCGCCCCTATATAGCCAAATGTTAAAAAACCAAAAATTGCGCCCAGTAATTTACCTGTCCATCTCATCGTTTCACACCTTTTACTTGCATAATTGTTAATAAAATTAGATCATTAGCTGCTTTTTTATTATCGAGCACATTCAAATGACTATTCCACATTCCCTACTTGACGCCAATCTAAACAGTCTACCGCTTCTCCATAAGGGAAAAGTGCGTGATATCTACGATATTGACGACAAACACATGCTTATCGTTACCACCGATCGTTTATCGGCTTTTGACGTTATTCTAACCGATCCGATTCCTGGTAAGGGCATTGTACTAAATGAAGTGTCTAACTTCTGGTTTGATAAACTGGGTGATTTAATTCCTAATCAATTGTCTAAACTAACGCTTGAGCAGGTCTTAGATAACCAAGACGATTGCCAGCGCCTTGCAAAGCGAGGCATTGTTGTGAAAAAGCTAAAGCCGCTTCCGATTGAAGCCATTGTACGCGGCTACTTAATTGGTTCGGGCTGGAAGGATTACCAACGGTCAGGCCAAGTTTGTGGCATCGCGCTAGCCGAAGGCTTACAACAAGCTTCTCAATTACCTGAACCTATTTTCACACCGTCGACTAAAGCAGCCGTAGGTGATCATGATGAAAATATATCTTATCAACAAACCGTTGAGTTACTGGGTGAAGACTTAGCTCAACAAGTTCGTGACATCAGTCTGACGTTATACTCCACCGCTGCAAAATACGCCTTAGAAAGAAACATTATTATCGCTGACACTAAATTTGAGTTTGGATTAGATGATAATGGCGTATTACATTTGATTGATGAAGTGCTAACACCTGACTCTTCACGCTTCTGGGACGCCAAAGCATACAAGGTGGGCACTAGCCCGGCCAGCTATGACAAACAAATCGTCCGTGATTACCTCGAAACCCTTGATTGGGATAAAACAGCTCCAGGACCGAGACTAAGTGATGAGGTTGCAGAAAAAACAGCGCTTAAATACCGTGAAGTTTATAACAAATTAACCGCTTAAACCGTCACTAAAACTGGTCGGGCAGTCACCCTAATATTAGCTTCTAACTCAAGTATATTAGGCACAATCACTGACTGCCCGTTAAGCGTTCCATAATAATCAATAAACATTGAATTCATCCCGTGCGCTTCGTTTGGCTTCAAGCCGTCTGGTTCTAACTGAACCAAGCGAGGCATTCCTGTCGTTCTAATTGCAAGGTATTTATATTGACTATGTGCAGATAGAAACGCCAATATCACAAGCCGTGACTTTTTAGGCACCTCAGGTTTTTCTAGGCCTATTGCCACTTCGAATGATATCAGTGGAAGCACTTCGTTAGCCCATTCAATCTCACCTAACATCCAATCTGGTGCGTTATCGACAGGGCGAATATGTCGCTCAGAAACAATTTCAACTAATGCCGAATGAGGCAAGAGTAACGCAGCTGATGTTATTGGCAGCAATACTGATCTAATCGTTTGTTCATGCGTTTGCATG
>JAHRWG010000136.1 GCA_019090295.1 Cycloclasticus sp.
GGAAAAGAGTCACCGCGGACGTGTTAATAACTAAAAATAAAATTTGGGCATTACTGGCCGTGTCCTTAATGGGATTAATAGTGTGTAACTGCTGCATTGCCTTAATACCAAAAGGCGTTGCCGCATTATCTAAACCAAGCATGTTTGCTGACAGGTTCATAATAATGCTGCCAAATGCTGGGTGGTTAGAAGGGACCTCTGGCATCAGTCGGCGCAATAAAGGGGTTAGGGCGCGAGACAATAAAGTGATAAACCCACTTTTTTCACCAATTTTCATAATACCCATCCAAAAACATAAAACACCGGTTAAGCCTAAGGATATTTCAAAAGCTGTTCTCGATAGGGTGAATGTTGCCTGAGTGATGTCATTAAAAATACTCATTTCCCCTAGAAATAATAAACGGTACAGGCCCGTCAAAAAGGCAAGGAAAAAGAAGCTAAGCCAAATAAAATTTAACATGCGAGAACAGAACCTATTTAATAACAATGGATGCCGTTACAGAATAGTTGCTATGTTTTATTTAAACAATGTTTAGGGATAGTAAAAGCAGTAATAATGTTTGGTTTTAAAATTTAATTTTTTTTGAAATGCTCAGTAAATAGACAAGGTGCACATTTTAAAAATGTATTTAAGTAATTGTATTGCAAGATATTGTCAGGCAAGAGTTTTTGAAAATTTTACCAAACTAAGGTTTGTTAAGGGCTTAGACGGGTAAGGAGAATAGTTGTTTTTTGATATAAACCATTTTTATCAGCATAATTTTTGTGTAGTATCAACTCGGAACAAGCAACGTTGTGGCCATAATTAAGGAGGGGTATTGTCTATTCCACAAGCAAGAAACTGCATGAGTATTGATGACCTAGAAATAGGAATGTCAGTAGAAAAAATCTATACCATCCGCCATGAAGATGCGGTTAAGTTTTCTGAAATGTCAGGTGATTGGAACCCCGCACATCATGATGAGGACTATGCAGCTAATAGTATTTTTAAACAGCGTGTTGCTCACGGCATGTTTTCAGTTATTCAGTTTTCGGGCTTGTTAGGGATGGACCTTCCAGGGCTTGGAACCTTATGGCTTAAGCAAAGTGTTGAATTCTTACGCCCAGCTTTTTTTGGTCATGAATATAAAGCGGTGGTAACAGTTGTTGCTATCAATGCTGAGAACAATACGGTCACATTTAATACTGAGTGTTTTGACCAGGATGGCAATAAGATAATTATTGGGGAAGGGGTTGTGAAGCCCATTCCAGAAAAATTAAAACAAAAAAATAAGTAGACTTAACTAGAAGGGGAAACATGTCAGATTCAAACTCTAAAGGGTATAAATATATTCGCCAAGATGGCCCAGTTTTTTTATCAGGAAATCAAGCATACTTAAGGTTAGTATTTGAGCAGCAACGTCGTGACAGGGATGCAGGTCTTAATACAGGTGGGTTTATATCGGGTTATCGAGGGTCACCTTTTGGGGCTTTTGACATGGATGCAAGGGGAGTAGAAAGTGATCTAAATGAGCGAGATATTCACTTTAATCCAGGCGTTAATGAAGCGATGGCAACCACCGCTGTTTGGGGTTCACAGCAAATAGAATTATTCGAAGGTAATACATTTGATGGCGCTTTTGGGCTTTGGTATGGCAAAGGGCCAGGTGTTGATCAAGCAGCAGATGCCTTGCACCACGCTAACTTGTGGGGAACCAGCAAAAATGGCGGAGTTGTTATGGCCGTAGGCGATGACCCCATGAGTCGATCGTCTAGTATTCAACAGCAGAGTGAATATGTATTGTCGGGTTTATGTATCCCAATTATGCACTGCTCATCGGTTCAAGATATTTACGACTTTGGCATGATTGCCTATCAAATGTCCCGTTACGCGGGTGTATGGGTTGCGGTTAAATCTGTCTCTGACATTGCTGAATCTTGGTACATGGTTGATATTGATCCCAAACGTACAGAAGTTGTTATACCCAGTTCAAGTGAATTTACTATTCCTGACAGTGGTGTACATACTCGTTGGCCAGATCGCTCAGTTGACCAAGATGAGCGAATTGTTAATGCACGTTTACCCGCTGTTAAAGCCTTTACCCGAGTGAATAAACTCAACAAAGTCACGCTTGATTGCCAGAAACGCCGCGTTGGTATTATTACTGCTGGGAAAAGCTATTTAGATACGACCGAAGCATTGGATGATTTGGGGTTTGATGCTCAAATGCGTGATGACTTTGGTTTGGCCGTGTTTAAAATTGCTGTCATTTGGCCATTAGAAGAAACACTCATTCGTGAATTTGCCGAATCAGTTGATGAAATATTGGTTATTGAAGAGTCTAGACCCTTTTTAGAAACACAGGTTAAAGACATTCTTTTTGATATGCCAATGGATAGTCGCCCGTTAGTCATGGGTAAAAAAGGTCGTGATGAACAGACTCAATTCCCATCAAATGGCGAATTGACACCGGCTCTAATCTCTAAAGTATTGGTGAACTGGCTTAAACCTTATAAAACAACAACGTCAATGCAGCAATGGATTGACGTGCTAAGTACGACAGAAAACAAGTTGACCCTGCCTAGAAATACGGTCGAAAGAACACCCTATTTTTGTTCAGGCTGTCCGCACAGTAGTTCAACCAAGTTACCAGACTGCAGCAGTGAGCAGCTTATTGGAATTGGCTGCCACTTTTTAGTCGGTTTAATGGACCGTAAAGGAAAAACCTATACCCAAATGGGTGGTTAGGGAGCGACTTGGGCAGGTGCATCACCGTTTCTTGGTGGCCGCCATACCTTTATTAACATTGGTGATGGGACATACTACCACTCAGGTTCACATGCTATCCGCCAGGCGGTAGCATCGAATATTAATATTACCTATAAGATATTATTCAATGATGCGGTCGCTATGACGGGTGGGCAACCTTTCGATGGGCCGTTAAGTGTCGCCGCCATTACACACCAAATGCGTGCAGAAGGCGTGTCTCGAGTAGTGGTCGTATCGGTTGACCCAACCAAGGTAAATAAAAGCGAACTTGCTGTAGGAACCGACCTTTATCACCGGGATGAACTACAAAAAGTGATGAAAGAGTTGGCGGTAACAAAAGGGGTTACCATTCTCGTTTACGAACAAGTTTGTGCCACTGAATTGAGACGTCGGCGGAAACGTAAAATTGTTGAAGCACCTAAAAAACGTACCTTTATCAACTCGCGTGTCTGTGAAGGATGTGGGGACTGTAGCTTAGAGTCAAATTGCTTGTCGGTTCAACCCTTAGAAACAGAGTTGGGTAGGAAGCGTGTTATTGATCAATCGGGATGTAACTTAGACTTTAGTTGCGTTAAAGGTTTTTGCCCTAGTTTTGTCACCATAGAAGGTGGTGCATTAGCAAAAGGACAATCTTTGTCGTTACCTGACGAGTTATTTAATAGCCTACCAGAACCAACACCCAAACCATTAAATGGCGTATTCGGCTCTCTTGTCTGTGGTATTGGGGGGACGGGCGTTGTAACCATTTCATCATTGATTGGTGAGGCGGCAAAGTCTGAAGGCTTAGCCTCTCAAGTATTGGATTTAACAGGGTTAGCGCAAAAGTTTGGTGCGGTTAATTGTCACCTTAAAATCGCTAATACAATTGAAGACCTCAACTCAACACGTGTATCGGTAGGTAAAGCAGATTTGCTAATTGGTGCGGATATAGTAACAAGTGCTAGTGATGAAGGCTTGTCTCGCCTTAGAGAAGGGCACACTAAGGGCGTGATTAATGCTCATGAAATTGTAACAGGCGCGTTTACCCGTGATCCCGAGTTTAGCATTCCTGTGGATGATATGAAGCAAACAATAGAGCGCTTTACTGGTAAAGGGAATTGTGACTTTTTTGACTCTACAAAAATCTCAGAAGCATTAACTGGTAATACCATTGGAGCCAATATGATGCTACTGGGCTATGCTTGCCAAAAAGGTTGGTTGCCAGTTAAGGTTCAATCACTTGAAGCAGCTATTGCTGCAAATGGTGTTGCCGTTCCATATAACCAAAATGTCTTTAAAATTGGGCGACTAATGGCGCATGACCCTCAAGCGGTTATGACTTTTATGGAGCAAAACAGTCAACTCACTGAATGGGATGTTTTATCGCTAACAACGGATGAAATAATTGACCGGCGAGAAAAGGATTTAGTGGCGTACCAAAACAAGTCCTATGCAAAAAAATACCGCAATTTAATTGAAAAAGTGAGGGATGCCGAGAAAAAACTATCAGGGGACAGTGAAGCGATCACACAAGCAGCAGCACGTTACTTGTATAAAGTAATGGCTTATAAAGATGAGCTGGAAGTGGCGCGCTTATACACCGATGGTGCATGGGAAAAGCAAATTGCTGAGAACTTCTCTGGTGATTATAAAATTAAATTCCACATGGCTCCGCCTCTTCTCGCAAAACGTGACCCCATTAGTGGGCGTTTATTAAAACGTGAGTTTGGAAGCACAATGTTTAGCATGCTCAAGTTTGCTGCAAAACTCAAAAGCTTAAGGCACACACCCTTCAATGTTTTTGGTTACAGTGCAGAACGTAAAGAAGATAGAGCTGTCCTTAAACAATACCAGGCCGTTCTACAGCAAATAGTGGATGGGCTAAACGAAGAGAATAGGCAGGTTGCCCTTGAAATGGTGAAAGTGCCTGAGTTTATTCGAGGTTATGGCTTTGTTAGAACAAAAAATGTTGACGTTGCCATAGGGCGTTGGGTATCCCTTGATAAGCAATTTAAACACCCTAATCGGATTATAAAAGTGGCAGTAGGAAAAGAAGCCAGTGCAGTAGAAGTAGAATAGTAAATCCTTCGATAAAAGGCTCTTAATGATAAGTTAAGAGCCTTTTTCGTGTCATAGAGTTGTTAGTGGCTAGGCGACATTTGGGGCAATGGCGAGAAACCGCCTGTAACTTAAAGGGGTATTGCCGTTTTCTAAGGTAAATATTCGTCAAGAACAGCCTAGGTTTTAAATGACACTCTAACGTTTATGCCAGAGCGGTATCTTCAGTGTGAATGGTTTGATGTACCTGTAAAACGTCAATGCCATTTTTATCATAGGTCAGCTCAGTCAATTCTAAGCTGTTGTTATGGTCGATGGTTAAAAGGGTACTGCAACGTGTTCCATAATCTTCACCTTGGATGAAGGCAGATGATAAAAAACGTTCAAGTTCAAGACCGATACCTGTATTAGGTAACTCCTTATCGCTTGCCTGTTGGGTTGATTGCATAATGCTCAACAGCTGGTTGTCATCAAGTGTTAGCTGCGCAAGTTGTTGTTTAAGCTGGTTGCAGCCGCGTGTTAATTTTGGCCACGGGGTGTTTAAACTGGCATTGCATAAACCATGTATACCGGGTGTTATGCGTTTCGCTTGATGGCTGTCACTTGAATAATGCCAAAGGCCGCTAGTATCTAACAGTAAAAGGTTAAATAAACCATACTTGGTATCGGTTTGTTGTAAGGCATTCATAAATTCGCTAGCACTTTGCTGGCTGCTTAGAAAGTCATTAACAATATGCCCACGTGATCGCTCGTTAACCTTAGTAAACGGCGGTTTGCGTACATTCGTAATGGCAGCAAATCTACCTGTCGTATCAACACTTAGCCAACTACCCCCTTCGGTACAATCAATGCCACCAAAAATATGGGGTTGCTGAGGCCAAAATGCAGCAGGTTTTGCTTCGCGTTGGTAAGACTCGTCACGATTAGCGATTAAGACTAATTTATATTTATCAGACGGTTGATAAGCAAACAATATTAAACACATGGTTAAGTGGCTGTTATTAAATTATTAAGTTATTAAGCGCTTTTCTATCAAACACTGTCCCGCTTTACCTGTCAATTTTAACGACTAAATGCTATCATCTTGCCCTAATTTTAATGGTGCTTGCTTTAGGGTACTGAATTTAATCAATAGGAGTGGATTGTGTTAAAAGAATATCGCAAACATGTAGAAGAGCGTGCAGCTATAGGTGTTGTGCCTAAGCCGTTAGACGCAGACCAAGTAGCTGGGCTTGTTGAATTATTAAAGTCACCTCCTGCAGGTGAAGGCGAGTTTTTACTTGACCTTATTACTAATCGCGTACCTCCAGGCGTAGATGAAGCCGCGTATGTAAAAGCGGGCTTTCTTGCAGCAATCACTAAAGGTGAAGCAACATCTCCTTTAATTGATGCGGTTCAAGCAACAGAATTATTAGGGACTATGCTGGGTGGTTATAATATTTCACCATTAGTTGACCTATTAGATAATGCAGAATTAGCTGACACAGCAGCTGAGCAGTTATCACACATTTTGTTAGTATTTGATGCCTTTCATGACGTACAAGAAAAAGCTGATGCAGGTAATGTAGCTGCTAAACGTGTTTTACAATCATGGGCCGATGCGGAGTGGTTTACAGCACGCGCACCATTAGCCGACAAATTAACGGTTAAAGTTTTCGAAGTAAGCGGCGAAACAAATACCGATGATTTATCACCAGCACCTGATGCTTGGTCTCGTCCTGATATTCCCTTACACGCGCTGGCCATGCTTAAAATGCCACGTGATGGAATTAACCCTAATATTGAAGGGGAAACTGGCCCGATCGTTCAATTAGAAGAAATGGCGAAAGATGGCATTCCTTTAGCGTATGTGGGTGATGTTGTAGGAACCGGTTCTTCACGTAAATCTGCGACTAACTCCGTATTATGGTTTATGGGCGACGATATTCCTTACGTGCCGAATAAACGTGGTGGTGGTGTTTGTATTGGTGCCAAAATTGCTCCAATTTTCTTCAACACCATGGAAGATTCAGGCGCATTGCCAATTGAAATGGACGTTAGCAAATTGAATATGAACGATGTTATCGACATCTATCCATATGAAGGCAAAGTGACTAAAAGCGGTACCGATGAATTGCTAACTGAGTTCGCACTGAAATCAAATGTATTACTGGATGAAGTGCAAGCTGGCGGCCGCATTCCTTTAATTATTGGTCGTGGTTTAACCTTACGTGCTCGTACAGCATTAGGTTTAGGCGAAATTGATATTTTCCGCACACCAGAGTCTCACGAAGACAATGGCAAAGGCTTTACCTTAGCGCAAAAAATGGTTGGTAAAGCATGTGGCGTAGCGGGCATTAAAGCAGGTGTTTACTGTGAACCACGTATGACCACAGTGGGTTCTCAAGATACAACAGGCCCAATGACACGTGATGAACTTAAAGATTTAGCTTGCCTAGGCTTCTCAGCTGATTTGGTAATGCAGTCTTTCTGTCATACAGCGGCTTACCCTAAGCCGGTAGATGTAACGACTCATCACACCCTACCTGATTTCATCATGAACCGTGGCGGTGTACCGTTGCGTCCAGGTGATGGCATTATTCACTCTTGGTTAAACCGTATGTTACTGCCTGACACTGTTGGTACAGGTGGTGATTCACATACACGTTTCCCATTAGGTATTTCTTTCCCTGCAGGTTCTGGCTTGGTGGCATTTGCTGCTGCAACAGGTGTTATGCCACTTGATATGCCTGAATCAATTTTGGTTCGATTCTCAGGTGAAATGCAACCGGGTATTACCTTGCGTGACATGGTGAATGCTATTCCTTTAGCCGCTATCGATAAAGGTTTACTAACCGTTGCTAAAGAAGGAAAAGTCAATGCTTTCTCAGGTCGTATCCTTGAAATTGAAGGTTTACCAGACTTAAAAGTTGAGCAAGCTTTTGAATTGTCTGATTCATCAGCTGAACGTTCAGCGGCGGGTTGTACCATTAAGCTAAACCAAGAGCCTATCATCGAGTACTTAAACTCAAATATCACCATGCTTAAATGGATGATTGCTGAAGGTTATGGCGATGTTAGAACCATTGAGCGTCGTATTACTGCGATGCAAGAGTGGTTGGCTAACCCAGAACTAATGGAAGCGGATGCCGATGCAGAATATGCTGAAATTATCGACATTAACATGAGCGACATTAAAGAGCCGATTCTTGCATGCCCTAACGACCCAGATGATGTGAAAACATTAGCTGAAGGTGCAGGTACAAAAATTGATGAAGTCTTCATCGGTTCATGCATGACCAATATTGGTCACTTCCGTGCAGCGGGTAATTTATTACAAGAGTTTGGCGGTGTATTACCAACACGCTTGTGGATTGCACCACCAACAAAAATGGATGCGGCACAATTAAGCGATGAAGGTTACTACTTTACTTACGGCGCTGCAGGCGCACGCACAGAAATGCCAGGCTGCTCTTTATGCATGGGTAACCAAGCGCGTATTGCGGAGAAATCAACAGCGATTTCAACCTCTACACGTAACTTCCCTAACCGTTTAGGTACAGGCGCTGATGTTTACTTAGCATCTGCTGAACTAGCGTCGATTGGTGCTATTTTGGGTAAAATTCCTAACAAAGAAGAGTATATGGAATATGCTAAAAAAATCGATACAACAGCAGCGGAAACTTACCGTTACTTGAACTTCGATAAAATTGCAGCGTACCAAGATATTGCTGATGGTGTTGAAATAAGCGCTAACAGCTAGATGGTATTGTGAACGAAAAAAGGCGCTGCTTTTGCAGCGCCTTTTTTATACCTAAAAACTAATCCTTATAGGTAAAAAAATTAACCTGCAGAGGGGTGCTAAAGCAATACTTACAGTTATTTTGTTTACTTATAAATAAAGTCCACACGTCTGAGACTGGAAAATTTCAAATCGAAAGTATTGTAGAGAACACTAATCACACATATTTTTATAATGTATGGTTTGCTTTGCACATTAGCCTCTATAATTAAAAAGATTAATTAAGCAGCCAACATGACAATGAATAGTCAATACGATGCCTCCGACATTGAAGTATTAACAGGTCTTGACCCCGTTAAGAAAAGACCGGGAATGTATACCGATACCGTACGGCCTAACCACCTTGTCCAAGAGGTACTGGATAACAGTGTGGATGAAGCCATCGCAGGGTATGCGAGCCAAATTGAAGTGTCTGTTTTAAAAAATGGCTCGATTAAAATTGAAGATAACGGCCGCGGAATGCCGGTTGATATTCACCCAGAACGCGGGGTGCCAGGGATTGAGTTGATTTTGTCTCGCTTACACGCGGGCGGTAAGTTTACCAATAAAAACTACCAATTTTCTGGTGGTTTACACGGCGTGGGTATCTCGGTGGTCAATGCCTTATCTAGCCGTTTAGACGTAGAGGTTAAGCGCGCAGGAGTACGTTGGCATATTGCCTATGAAAATGCTGAAAAGGTGAGTGATTTAGACCAGTTAGGCACCGTCGGTAAGAAAAATACAGGAACCTCTGTATGTTTTAAACCTAACCCAACGTATTTTGATTCAGCAAATGTCTCATTGCCAAAATTAAAGCATGTTTTACGTGCCAAAGCCGTGTTATGCCCAGGTTTGCGGATTATCTTAAATGATGAAATTAATGCTGAAAAAGCCGAATGGTATTATGAAAATGGCCTAACGGATTATTTATTAGATCAGCTTAAGCACCTTAACTTATTACCTGCCGAGGGCTTTATCTCAGCGGCCAATAGTGAGCGAGAGTCAGTGGAATGGGCGGTGGCATGGTCTAGCGATGCTGGTGAAGGCATTACCGAAAGCTACGTCAATCTTGTACCGACTGCTCAAGGTGGTACCCACGTAAATGGCCTGCGTACCGGCTTAACCGAAGCGGTTAGAGAGTTTTGTGAGTTCCAATCGTTATTGCCGCGCGGGGTTAAAATTACCCCTGATGATGTCTGGGAACGTTGCCATTATGTACTCTCTATTAAGCTTGAGGATCCGCAATTTTCGGGACAAACTAAAGAACGTTTAACCTCGCGTGAATGTGCGGCCTTTGTGTCAGGGGTGGCAAAAGATAGTTTTAGCCTTTGGCTGAATCAACACCCAGCAGTCGGAGAAGAAATTGCACAAATTGCCATTCAGCGTGCTCTTAACCGACAGCGTGCAGGCAAAAAAGTGGTACGTAAAAAAGTCACCTCTGGGCCAGCGTTACCGGGTAAATTAGCCGATTGTTCATCGCAAGACTCAGAACGTTCTGAACTGTTTTTAGTGGAAGGGGATTCTGCGGGCGGCTCGGCAAAACAAGCGCGAGATAGAGAATTTCAGGCGATTATGCCGCTACGTGGCAAAATTCTAAATACTTGGGAAGTGGATGCAGCCGATGTGTTGGCCTCACAAGAGGCACATAATATATCGGTGGCGATAGGGGTAGAACCTGGCTCTACCGATTTGAAATCCTTGCGTTATAACAAGGTGTGTATCTTGGCCGATGCCGATTCAGATGGCCTACACATTGCGACCTTATTATGCGCCTTATTCGTTCGTCATTTTGCACCACTGGTTGAGGCAGGGCATATTTATGTTGCGATGCCTCCGTTGTACCGAGTGGATGTGGGCAAGCAAGTTTTTTACGCCTTAGACGATGCCGAAAAAGAAGGCGTGCTGGATAGAATCGCCGCCGAAAAATTACGCGGTAAAATAAACGTACAACGATTTAAAGGCCTCGGTGAAATGAACCCCGCGCAATTAAGGGTGACCACGCTAGACCCCGACACTCGCCGTTTGGTTCGTTTGCAAATGAAACCGGGCGATAATACGCAAGCAAAAATGGATATGTTATTAGCTAAAAAACGCGCCTCAGACCGCAAGGTATGGTTACAAGAGCGTGGTAATTTAGCCGATCTATAGAGACTATTATGAGTAACGAATCATTCGAAAATATTGAAACCATTGCGCTGCAAGACTTTACCGAAAAAGCGTATTTAGACTACTCTATGTACGTCATACTTGATCGGGCCCTACCGCACATAGCCGATGGTTTAAAGCCCGTACAGCGACGCATTGTGTATGCCATGTCAGAATTAGGTTTATCTAATAACGCCAAATTCAAAAAATCGGCCAGAACCGTTGGTGACGTATTGGGTAAATTTCACCCACATGGCGACACCGCTTGTTATGAAGCCATGGTACATATGGCCCAGCCCTTTGCTTACCGTTACCCGCTGGTAGATGGGCAGGGTAACTGGGGTTCTCCGGATGATCCAAAATCATTCGCCGCCATGCGGTATACCGAATCGCGCCTTGCGCCGTATTCAAATAGCCTACTGTCTGAACTGGGCCAAGGGACGGTGGAGTGGTGCGATAACTTTGATGGCACTTTGCAAGAACCTAAATTACTGCCTGCACGCTTACCTAATTTATTACTGAACGGGGTAACCGGTATTGCGGTGGGTATGTCCACCGATATTCCGCCACATAATTTAAACGAAGTGGCAAGTGCCTGTATTCACCTGCTAGATGATCCCAATGCCGACACCGGCGCATTGATGGAACACATAAAAGGCCCTGACTTTCCGACCGAAGCCGAAATTATTACCCCAAGAAGTGACATTCGTAAAATGTATGAAACCGGCGGAGGCAGTTTACGTGCGCGTGCTCGGTACGAGGTAGAGCAAGGGCAAATTATTATTACCGCCTTGCCGTATCAAGTATCGGGGGCAAAAATATTAGAGCAAATTGCGGCTCAAATGCAGGCCAAAAAACTGCCCATTGTTGAAGACCTACGTGATGAGTCGGATCACGAGAACCCAACGCGACTAGTCATTTCGCCACGTTCCAATAGGGTGGATATAGAACAACTCATGTCGCACCTATTTGCCACCACCGATTTAGAACGAACTTACCGCGTTAACTTTAATGTGATTGGTTTATCAGGCAAACCACAAGTTAAAAACCTAAGGGTTTTGCTGACTGAGTGGTTAGTTTTTCGGTTAGATACCGTCAAAAAACGCCTGCAATACCGCTTAGACAAAGTGAATGAGCGACTGCATATATTAGATGGTTTGTTGATTGCCTATTTGAACATTGATGAGGTCATCAAAATAATTAGGGAAGAAGACAAACCTAAACAAGCCTTGATGCAGCGCTTTTCAATCAGTGAGATTCAAGCCAACTCAATTCTTGAAATTAAACTGCGCCAACTCGCTAAATTAGAAGAAATTAAAATTAGAGCCGAGCAAGCCGAACTAGCCAAAGAACGTGATTACCTAGAAAAAATACTTAACTCAAAGCAACGCTTACGTACCTTAGTTAAAAAAGAAATAATCGCCGATGCAACAGCATATGGCGATGCACGCTGCTCACCCATCGTCAGCCGTCAATTAGCACAAGCATTGGATGAACGCGCGCTCATCCCAAATGAAGCGATGACCATTGTTATTTCAGAAAAAGGTTGGGTTCGCGCAGCCAAAGGGCACGATATTGACCCCACCAGCTTAACCTTTAGATCGGGCGATGAATACCTAGCCTCCGCCCAAGGGCGCAGCAATAGTTTGGTGTACTTCCTAGACTCAAACGGGCGTATTTATAACCTACCCGTGCACGGTTTACCCTCGGCACGAGGGCAGGGTGAACCCTTAACCGGTAACCTAAAACCACCCGTGGGCGCACAGTTTACCCATGTATTAGCGGGAACCAACGAACAGGTGGTACTGGCCTCTAATGCAGGTTATGGATTTGTCAGCAAAATAGAAGACTTATACACC
>JAHRWG010000137.1 GCA_019090295.1 Cycloclasticus sp.
AGCATTTATTGCCTTCTTATCCAGCCTTACCAATATTTCTTTTACCGCCGTCCAGTATGCTATTTTTAGCTCCTTAATGACTCTTATTCCAAAAGCATTAGGTGGCTATTCTGGTGCTATGGTTGAACATATCGGATATGAGTCATTTTTCATCATGACGGCACTACTTGGCATTCCCGTGTTAATTCTTATCATTTGGGCCAACAAGTACTTCAAGCTAGAACCCAATTGAATATCGCCCTTAATCTATGTAGAATTTCTGTTTAAAATCAAACGTTAACACTTTATCGCCTGACGTTGGCTTTAAGGCCACCTTAAAGTTCAACTGCTCTTCATTTGAGATTCTAAACTCACTAATGTAATAAATAGCCTTACCCTCGGCTACTCGTCTAATTGTTAGCTTTTTTGGCTGCCCAACAAGATTAATAGCATCCACATTCACTACCGCATTAACTGCTTGTGGCAAGAACTGCCCTTGTACTTTTTTCTTCTGCACCGAGATATTCAGCACCCCTTTGTACTTACTTCTTTCTATGCCATAAGCACTGGCCATTTCAGGCGGTAATGAGTCTGCGGTAAAGGCATTGTAATACACAATATAATCACCAAAATCATAAGCATTGTTGGCCACACTGTACGTGGGTAATAAAAACAAAAACAACAAACAATATTTTACAATGCGCATATTACTCTCCATTAATTTGATACAAAGCCACTTCTCCGAACAAATTCGGCCACAGCCTCATTAGGGTGTCCGAACGATGCTCGTAATCGACAATATCTTTTTTTGAAATAAGCATCGAGTGTTCTTTACAAAACATCTCGAAGTCTTTGATCGTGCAAAGGTGAATATTTTGCGTATCATACCATTGCGCTGGCAACGCTTTTGATACGGGCATTCGCCCCTTCGTTGATAAGTAGACACGATGCTTCCAAAGGCCAAAATTTGGGAACGTGATAATGCTTTGTCGACCAACCCTGACCATTTCACGCAACGTTTTATGTGGGTATTGTAGCGCTTGCAATGCCTGCGTCATGATGACGTAATCAAACGAGTTATCTGCAAACTCTGTTAGCCCCGCATCCAAATCCAGCTGCAGGATATTAATGTTTTTTTGCAAACAGCTAAGAACATTGGCAGGGTCAATTTCCACACCATAGCCTTTAACACCCCTGTTTTGTTGCAAGCTACCTAATAACGCACCATCACCGCACCCTAGGTCTAGCACTCTTGAACCGGGCTTAACCCAGCCAAAAATCTTTTGCAGCTCTGGCCTTAAACCCTTCATTCAGAAATCTCTATGTTATTCATATACGCGCTAAAAGCTGCAATATATTCAGCATTATCAACCAAAAATGCATCGTGCCCGTGGTTAGACTCAAATTCTAAATAACTGACATCTCGCTTTGAGTCAGTCAAAGCCCTTACTATTTCTCTTGAACGTTGAGGTGAAAAACGCCAGTCTGTTGTAAAGGATGCTAAAAAGAATTGACTGTCTGTTTTGCTGAATACCGCCGCTAAATCCCCGCCTTCTTTTTCTGCAGGGTCAAAGTAATCTAACGCTTTGGTCATTAACAGGTATGTATTCGCATCAAAACGTGCCGCAAAAGATTCCCCCTGATAATGCAGGTAACTTTCTACTTGAAACTCAACGCCATAGTTATAGTTGAGTTGCTCATTTTTTACATCTCGACCAAACTTATCCCCCATTGCATCATCAGATAAGTACGTAATATGCCCTAACATCCGTGCTATTTTTAAGCCACTGGCTGGTACAACCTTATGGTCATAATAACGCCCTTCATGAAAAGCAGGGTCGCTCATAATAGCTTGTCTAGCCACCGCATTAAAAGCAATGTTTTGTGCTGATAATTTCGGTGCTGAAGCAATAATAATCGCATGCCGTATGCGCGTTGGAAATTGAATTGACCACTGCATCGCTTGCATGCCACCTAGGCTACCCCCTGCTACGGCAGCCCACTGCGCAATGCCTAAACTATCCGCCAGTCTTTCTTGGTAATTAACCCAATCACTAACAGTGACCACCGGAAAGTCTGGACCATAGGCTTTGCCAGTTTTAGGGTTAATGCTCATAGGGCCTGTTGACCCTCCACATTGTCCGAGGTTCCCTGGTGATACGACAAAAAAACGGTTCGTGTCTATCGCCTTTCCTGGGCCAATGCACAGGTCCCACCAACCCGGTTTTGAATCAGACTCACTGTGGTAGCCAGCCGCATGATGATCGGCAGATAATGCGTGACAAACTAAAACAGCATTATCACCCTTCGCATTTAAAGAGCCGTAGGTTTCATAAACAATATCGTACTCATCTATTGTTTTCCCGCTAGCAAGCGTCAACGGCTCATTAAAATGAAGCGTTTGGGGCTGTATAACACCCAATGAATTTGTAGCAAAATTAGACAATTTATTCTTTTAAGTTATATTAATATTGGTTATTATTATTTTTAATTATAAGTGAATGTCTATATAGTATATAGATCAATGCTTTATTTTAACGCACCTCAAACAAAGATAATATCATGTACCTGTATAATGAGTTAGACCAAACCCTTGTCAACGAGCGTGTTGAGCAATATCGCGACCAAACCAAACGCTTTCTAAACGGTGAACTAACAGAAGAACAGTTCCGCCCATTGCGTTTAATGAACGGCCTGTATATTCAAACTCACGCACCCATGTTACGGATCAATATACCGTACGGCTTATTATCAAGTAAACAACTTCGCATGCTAGCGCAAATTTCTCGCCAGTATGACAAGGACTACGTGCACTTTACAACTCGCCAGAACGTACAGTTTAACTGGCCTGCGCTTGAACAAGTTCCCGATATTCTAGCTGATTTGGCCAGTGTACAAATGCATTCAATTCAAAGTAGCGGCAATTGTATTCGAAACATCACCTCAGATCCTTTGGCTGGCGTTTGCGCGGATGAAATTGAAGACCCTCGGCCTTACTGTGAAATCATTCGTCAGTGGTCAACCCTTCACCCTGAGTTTTCCTACTTACCACGTAAGTTTAAAATTGCTATCAGCGGCTCACCGCAGGATCGTGCTGTCACCCAAGTCCACGACATTGGCTTACACATGAAAAAAGATACCGATGGCAACATTGGTTTTGAAGTACTCGTTGGCGGTGGCCTTGGTCGAACACCAGTTATTGGCCAAACGATTGCTGACTTCATTGCTGAAGCAGATATTTTATCGTATTTAGACGCTATTTTACGCACCTATAACCGTTATGGCCGCCGTGATAATAAATATAAAGCACGCATTAAAATACTCGTTAGAGAGACCGGTCTAGAGGCATTCAAAGCCCAGGTTGATGCTGAATGGAAAGATTCCAAAGGTGGTGAGCTAACCCTCGATGCTGCTGCCATTGAACGTGTTAAAGCGTTCTTTATTGCACCGAACTACTCTGTATCTGACGATAAACAGCTCAACAGCGACCTTGAAAAAAGTGGTGCCTTTCGCCAGTGGTTTAAACAAAACACTCGTGAGCATAAGCAAACCGGTTACCGTGTCGTGTCTTTATCATTAAAGTCACCTCACCGCCCGCCGGGCGATGTCACTTTCGACCAGCTCCAGTTAATCGCCAACTTAGCCGATCAATATAACCTTGGTCAAGCTCGATCAACTCATGATCAGAACCTCGCTTTTACTGATGTTAAAACTGAAGATTTATTCAGCCTATGGCAGCAACTTAACGAGCACCAGCTAGCCACTGCCAATATCGGTACGATCACCGACATGATTTGCTGCCCAGGTCTAGACTTTTGCAGTCTCGCCAATGCCAGCTCTATCGATATAGCCCAAGGCATCACAGAAACCTTCACGGATAGTGCTATTGAAACCGGCAGCCTTAAACTCAAAATGTCTGGCTGTATGAATGGTTGTGGCCATCATAGTATTGGTGAAATCGGTATTTTAGGTGTCGATAAAAAAGGCGAGCAATGGTACCAATTAACCCTCGGTGGATCAGACACTCATGAAACAAAATTGGGTGAACGACTTGGCCGAGCCATTGCAAAAGATGATGTTATTAGCACCGTCAAAGACATTGTAAATACCTATAAACAGCATCGTAATGATGATGAAAAATTCGCTACAACGTTCAAACGTATTGGCATTCAACCCTTCAAGGATAAAGTGTATGGCACTCGTTAAAAACAAACAAATCATCCAAGACAGCTGGCACCACCTAACCGCTGAACAAACCTCGCTGGCCAATACAATTGTTAGCCTGGACTATTGGCAACAAAACAAACAGGCGCTTATTTTAAGCAAACAGCCTTTCGGTTTAAAAGTAAGCGGTGACCTGCCTGCAGAAAGCTTTAGTGAAGCCCTTAAGCACGTCTCGTTGATAGCGATCGAGTTTCCTGTTTTTTCTGATGGCCGAGGTTACTCTTTGGCTAAAACTTTACGCGATAAGTATCGGTTCACTAAGGAAATAAGGGCGATCGGTGATGTGCTGCCTGACCAAGCGTTTTATTTAAGCCGCGTAGGTTTTGACAGCCTAGAGTTAAAAAGTGACCTGTCGGCTAAATTGGCCATAGAAAAGCTTGCCGATTTTAGCGTGTATTATCAGAAGGATTCTGTCAGCCAGTAACCATTAACGTTAGTCGTCTAGTTTTAACGCAGCCGCCTGTGTCGACAACCAGGTACGCGGCGCATTGATTTGACTGGAAATAGGCACCACCTTAATATTTTCAGCTGCCAATTGAGGCAGCATGTGACGCAGTACCGTTAATGTTTCTGGGTGAGGATGGCCTATTGCAACCGCATGCCCGTTCTTTTTAGCTAGGCTCAATAAACGATTAAATTGCTGATGAATACTTGCCTCATTAATATCATGGTCTAAAAACACATCACGACGAATAACCGGCACACCAACTTCATTGGCTACTTGCTCAGCAACCGATTTTTTAGACGTACGACTATCAACAAAAAAAGAACCTTTGCGGAGCAGTTCCGTCATAACCCAAGCCATATGTCCTGGGTGCCTTGTTAGCAAACTGCCCTGGTGGTTATTCATCCCTATCGCATAGGGCACCTTTGCAAACGCTTGCTGTAAAGCATTCACCACACCAGCTTCTCCCATATCTATATTCAGCACACCTATTTCTGCTGCAAGCCCTAGCGTCGACTGCATAGGCATGTGCAACATCACTTCCTTACCCCGCTGGTGCGCATACGTTGCTAGCTTTTTAGCCTGTGGCCCGCCTGGTAAAATCGCAAACGTTAGGTCTCCAGGTAAATCAACCATCTCACGATCAATTTGCTCATGGTAGCCAATGTCGTCAATAATAATACTCACAACCGGCCATTGTTGACGACCCTCAGCATTGACGATCGTTGGCAGCAATACAGCCTGTATTAAACAAGCTATACCGAACTGTTTAAGACGCTTGGCCGTCACTCTACCTACCTTAAAATATTAATGCCTTTAAGAAGGTTTAATGCTTCGTTGAGTGGGTAATCGTTACTCAAGGCTAGCTGTTCTTTTTTAGCTTTCTTTACCTCTTCGCTCCCCGATGGGTTGACTAGGTGTTTACTCAAATCTTTTTCTTTAACCGAAGAGAAATCATCATCTAGGCGTTCAAGCTTAACTTTCAATAAGCTAACATCCGGCGTAATACCTTCGGCTTGAATAGAGCGGCCTGAAGGAGTGAAGTATCTTGCTGTCGTCAACTTTACTGCCCCACCTTTATTGTTCTGTAAAATCGTTTGCACAGACCCTTTACCAAAACTCTGCTGCCCCATAATCACTGCGCGCTTATGGTCTTGTAGCGCACCTGCCACAATCTCAGATGCAGAGGCCGAACCACCATTCACTAACACAACAATTGGCGCACCTTTCAATACATCTTCTGGAGTCGCTTTAAAGCTCATTTTAGAGTGCTCAATTCGACCTTCTGTATACACAATTAATCCATCAGTTAAAAAAGCATCGCTTACTGACACTGCCGCATTTAATAAACCGCCAGGGTTGTTTCGTAAATCTAACACCAAACCTTTTAATTCTGCATTATCGGTTTCTTTTTTAAGCGCTGAAATCGCCTCTAGTAAATTAGCACCCGTACGTGTTTGAAAGCTGGCAATTCGAACATAGCCATAACCTGGCTCTAACATTCTATTTTTCACACTAACAACTTTAATAATATCGCGTGTAATGGATATTTTTAACGGCCTCGTCTCACCATCTCGAATAATCGTTAAAACAATATCGGTGCCTGGTTTCCCACGCATAATTTTAACCGCATCGCTCAGCGTCATGCCTTTTACAGGCTTTTCATCTAACCTAATCACCAGGTCGCCGGCCTCAACACCAGCTTTAAACGCGGGAGTATCATCAATAGGCGTTATCACCTTTACGAAACCGTCTTCCATTCCCACTTCAATGCCTAAGCCACCAAATTCACCGCGAGTGCCTTCCTGTAGGTCTTTAAAGGCTTTTTTATCGAGGTAGGTTGAATGAGGGTCTAGCCCAGTTAGCATCCCTTTAATGGCATTTTCTAATAAATCATGGTCACTTATCTCTTCAACATACGATGCCTTAATTTGACCAAAAACCTCAGAAAATGCCCGTAAATCGTCTAAAGGTAACGAACTTTGCGGCTCTTTCTCCGCCCAAACCATTCCACCAATGCTTAACATCACTCCACAAATAGCGCCAGCCGTTAAAACCGGTAATGTTTTGCGTAAAAAACTCATATTAACTCCATTTTTTTATTCACTTACCCAACACGGCCGTTTTTAACCTTCCGGCACCAACGGGTGGGGTTCACGGGTTTACCATTTTTTCTAATACCAAAATATAATCCAGGGGTTTTCTGTCCGCCACTCAAGCCAACTGACGCAATCACATCGCCCGCGGCAACCCAATCACCCACATCTTTATACAAGCCTTCATTGAAAGCATAAAGGCTTAGATAATTTGCACCATGATCGATGATGATTAACAAGCCATACCCACGTAACCAATCGGCATAAACAACTCGACCATAAGAAATAGACTTGATCTCGACGCCTTCATTTGCCTTAATTAAAACACCATCGTACCGCCCTGATTTCTTTACACTACCAAATTTCTTCAGCAATGTCCCTTTAACCGGCCATTGCAATTGCCCTTTTTGTTTTATAAAGGGTTTGTTTTTTTGTTTATTAATAGGGATATCGTTAACTGCCACATAGATATTTTGCAGCAAATGGTTTAAACGCTTTTCATTTTCTTTCAGCACCGTTAGCTCACTGGCCGACGAGAGCAGGTTTTTGCTTAAGTTAGCCACCACCGTTTTCTGTCGTTCTTTTGAAGCTTGTAAGCTGGCTTGCTGATGCTGCTTCACTGTCACCATGCTGGCTTGCTCTTTAAGCTCAAGGTCCAATGCCAGCTGAACCTCGGCCAGGTCTGCAATCTTCTTATCCAGCACCCTCACATTATCCAGTCGCACTTGGTTTAAATAACCGTAATACTGCAACATTCTGTTGACTCTTGCTGGCTCTTGTTGGTTTAACAGCATTTTTATCCTTTGCTGTTTACCCATTAAATACGCGGCTTTTAATTGCGCTGCTAAAAAACCTTTTTGCTGCTTAATGTCTTTACTCAAAGCTAAGCTTTGCTTGCGTAAACGTTGAACATTCTTTTGTTTCAGTAACAGCAATGCTTTTATCTGCCTTAACTGTCTGGAGCTCTCACTAAGGCTCTTATCTACCTTTCGTAGCTCTTTTTGCTCAACTGTTTTAAGCGACTGAGTTGACGCTATGTTTTTTTCTACCTTCAGCATTCGCTCACGCAGCTGCTCCAGCTGCTGTTTTTTATCGCTTGCCTCTGAGGCTTGCACCCCAAGCACCCAGCCCATTAAACCAAACAACAAAAGCAGCCTTAAAAGCCTTGTTATATGCATACCTTAATTACTTTATGCTTAATTAAGGCGTGAATGTTAGTAAGTTACGCCCCGTCATTTCACTCGGAGGCTTTATGCCGAGCGCTGCTAAAAATGTTGGTGCAACATCAGCTAAACTACCGCTACTCTCTAATGCTGCCCGTCGGCCAACATATAAAAATGGTACTGGGTTAGTGGTATGAGCGGTGTGTGCCTGCCCTGACTGAGAATCTTTCATTTGCTCTGCATTGCCATGATCCGCAGTTATAAAGAGCTCACCACCTACTTTGTCAATGGCTTCTAAAAGCTTCGATATGGCTAAATCCACTGCCTCTACAGCTTTTACCGCTGCATCTAGCTCACCGGTATGTCCCACCATGTCACAGTTCGCATAATTGGTAATAATCGCATCATATTTTTCTGACAAAATGGCTGACACTAGCTTATTAGTCAGCTCTGGGGCACTCATATCAGGCTGTAAGTCATAGGTTGCCACCTTCGGTGATGGAATGAGAACCCTATCTTCACCAGAGTAAGGTTTTTCAACCCCACCGTTAAAGAAGAAGGTGACATGCGCATACTTTTCTGTTTCAGCGATTCGGAGCTGTTTTAGCCCATTGTTTGCCAGTACTTCACCGAGGCTATTTTTAATAATGGCCGGTGGGTATGCAACGGGTAAATTAAACGCCTCATGGTACTCAGTCAAGCAAACAAACTGCCCAAGAGATGGCACTACCTCTCGCTTAAAGTCATTAAAGCTATCCTCTGTTAGCGCTCTTGTTAACTCACGTGTTCGATCAGCCCTAAAATTCATAAACATGACACTATCACCTGGTTCAATTACCACCGCTTTTTGATCTAATGCGTGAATAGCTGTTGGAAGGACAAACTCATCCGTTTCATCACGATCATAGGACGCAAGCAAACCCTCTGTCGCATTCTTGGCTGAATATTCTGCCTTCCCTTGAGTCATTAGGTCATACGCTAATTGAACACGGTCCCAGCGATTATCACGATCCATCGCATAAAAACGCCCAACCAGTGATACCGTCCGACCCACTCCAAGGCGAGCAAATAAAGCTTCTATCTTGTCTAAAGAAGCTTGTGCGCTTTTGGGTGGCGTATCCCTTCCATCTAAAATGGCATGTAAATATAATTGATTCACACCTTTTTCTGCCGCCATTTCAAGCATAGCAATAATGTGATCTTCATGACTATGCACGCCGCCTGTTGAAAGCAAACCAACCACATGCAATGCTTTATTTGCCTCGACAACCTCTTCAACCAGTTGACAGAGCACTTTATTTTTTTTAAACCTTTGCGATTCAACATCATCATTTAGTTGCGTCAGCGTTTGCGGCAACAAACGACCCGCACCAAGATGCAAATGACCCACTTCTGAATTACCCATTTGGCCTGCTGGCAGCCCCACCATTGCACCAGAGCAACTTAGCAGCGCTGTTGGCTGACTGTCCCATAAGCGATCCCATGTAGGTGTTTTAGCTATTTTTACTGCGTTAGAAGTGACTGATTCTGAATAACCAAAGCCATCTAAAACCATTAAAATGACTGGCCGCACAGGTAAATTTTGTTTCAAAGTCCTATCTCCCTTGTTTGCTTGCTATAATAAGCGGTTATAAACTCTCTATTATTTTACGATAGATACCCTTTTAATGCTTTAAACAATCTACTTGGGACCAAAATAATGACTAATCTAGCCACCAATGATTTTTTAAATTGTGATGCTGACATCGCTCGTGCAGCTGAATTATTAAAGGTCATGTCTCACCCCATTCGCTTAAAGATTATTTGCCAGTTAGGCCATGAAGAAAAAACCGTACAGCAATTAATTAATAGTGTTGGAACAACTCAAAGCAATGTTTCTCAGCACCTTTCAGTCATGCGTGAGAAAGGCGTTGTTGAATTTAGAAAAATTGCTACTCGAGCTTTTTACAAGGTCTCCGAAGAGTCTGCTATTAACCTTGTTAAGTTATTGAAAACCCTCTACGTCAAATAAGGCACCTCATTAAATGGATATTTATCTAGAATTTATTGGCAATAACATCCTCTTATTTATTGCCTTATTGGTTATCTTATTATTGCTCTCACAGTCAATTTTTAGCGACCTAACGCGCAAACACAAACTACTCTCTGCGCCTGAGGCTATCGACCTGATCAACAAGCAAAACGCCGTTATTATCGATACTCGGACAAAATCTGAATTCGATGCAGGGCATATAGCTGATGCTGTTCTATTGCCGCTTCCTGACATACAAAGTAAGCCCGATACGTTGAATAAATATTCAGACCAACCCGTGCTTTTTTATTGCAAGTCTGGCCCGCGCGCTGATGATGCTTGCAAAAAACTACTTAAACAAGGGCATGGCCACGTTTTTGCATTACGTGGTGGCCTTCAAGCTTGGCAAGAAGCCAATATGCCACTTATAAAAAAATAACCTAACCATCCGGACACATTATGGCCTCTACAGAACCCACTGCAAACAATGATAAACAGCTGTCTCTTATACACATCTGACGCTGCCGAC
>JAHRWG010000138.1 GCA_019090295.1 Cycloclasticus sp.
GCAATGGAGAAAAACTTCATCGCACCATCAGAGGCGGCTTGCAAAGGTGTTATTGGAATGAGTTTATCTGAAGCAATGCTGACGCTATTCCCTAATATTTCAGAGGCTGATAAAGCTGACTTAGTCCGTTTGTACAGAATACGATATATGTCTAAGGGGATAGCTCCAAATGATTTATTCTTAGACGCTGTTCCAGTATTAAAGGAACTACAGCAAATGGGCAAGGTATTGGCAATTGCCACGGGAAAAGGGCAGTTGGGGCTGGATCGAGCCTTGGATGGGACTGGCGTTCGATCTTTTTTTAATGAGTTAAGATGTGCCGAGACCATGGCATCAAAACCGAACCCACAGATGCTACTTGATATTATGGAAGCAACTCAAATATCAGAAAAAAAGACCTTGATGATCGGTGATTCAACATTGGATTTGATGATGGCAAATAAAGCCAGTGTCCAAAGTGTTGGGATAACAACAGGAGCACATTCACGATCACAGTTAAACACCCAGAACCCAATGGCTTGTATTGATACATTAACCGAATTATTTAGGGAGCAGTAATGGCACTATTTAGTAAAAATAAGACAGTATTAAATGAACAGCAGTGGGAGCGGTCTGTTTTGGAAAAAGTTGCGTTAGCATCTGTTGTAGAGCAGCGGCGAACAAGGCGCTGGGGTATTTTCTTTAAACTTTTACTAGTGCTTTATATTGTTGCGATTAGTGGTGTCGCAGTCTTCCCAGTGAAGGAGGGCGGGGTTTTGGCAAGTAAGTCACATACTGCGGTGATTGATGTGAAAGGCATTATTATGTCAGGTGGAGAAGCGGATGCCGATAATATTATTAAAAGCCTAAATAAGGCAGCAGTAGACCCTAAAACGAAAGGGATTATTCTTAGGGTTAATTCACCTGGGGGTAGCCCAGTGCAGTCAAGTTATGTTTACCAAGCTATTAAAGCGATAAAAAAGAACCAACCAGATTTACCTGTTTATGCCGTTGTCGAAGACTTATGTGCATCGGGTGGGTACTTCATAGCCGCTGCAGCAGACAAAATTTTTGTGAATGAATCCAGTATTGTAGGCTCCATAGGGGTCGTTATGAATGGGTTTGGCTTTACTGATGTTATGAAAACATTAGGGGTTGAGCGACGTTTATACACGGCTGGGAGTCACAAAGGCTTTATGGATCCGTTTTCAGAGATAAAACCGGGCGAACGAAAGCATGTGCAAGGTATGTTAGACAGTATTCATGATGAATTTATTCAGGCAGTTAAGCAGGGGCGAGGTGATCGCTTGCAAGATAACCCAGATTTGTTTAGCGGCCTCGTTTGGGCCGGAAATGACAGTATACGGCTTGGTTTAAGTGATGCGATTGGAAATGTAAAATCTGTTGCAGTTAACGAAATTGGAGAGGAGCACCTTGTGGACTTTACTGCTCAACAACCATTTTTTGATAAACTGGCTAAAGGGTTGGGTGTTGCAATGGCAGAGTTCACTAACAAACTGTCTATGCTTGATAAGTATCAATTGTAATGCCCTTGCTTCTTGTGGGTTAATCACTCAAGTTGCCAGCGAGCGCAAAGTGATTCTGGGCTGACTATTGCATTGTCCAGCCTTTCAATGCGGGTGAGCAGGTCGTATAACTAATGCCCCATTACGTTTCTGAACGGCTAGGAACACGACGACGACTCTCTTAATGTTATAAGCTCAACATGTATGCCTAGCACTAAATGTGAATGGAAAGGTTCTAACTTTAATGTCGTATTGATATAAGCGACATAACGGCTATCAATACGTAAAGGGTTATTGCGTTGAAAAGGCGAGGTAATAATAGGCAAAATGAAGAGGTGCTAGTGACTCTAATGAGAGACGACCAGAGCGCTGTTGTAATACACTTGTTAGCTCAAGTGTTGAAGCAGTATAAAACTTTAGAGTTGAATTGATCCAGTTCAAATAACTGAAGGTGTCCTATCAAGAAAGGGATGTTTACACAGGGGTAAGTTTACTAAGCTGCTTAGCCATGTATATTTTTACCGAAAAATATTAGTTACTCTCGGCCACATGCTAGGTGCATATGGCCGAGGTATGGACTTATAAATTAAACTGCGAGGTCGCTTTTTGAAGGCTGGTTGAAAAACCAGTCAGCTTATCAACGATAGTATCCACCTCTTGTACCGTTAGTCGGGTAGATTCTACAGAGGAAACCATGTCTTTAACATTATCAGTCACCTTGGTAGCAACCAATTCTTGTTCACCCGTTGTATTTGAAATCCCATTACTCAGTCTAGATATATCAAGTACCTGCTGATGAATAATATTGAGAGCTTCACCCGCTGCGGTTGTATGTTCTGCATTGAGTTGAGACTTTTCAGTAGCGGATGTCATTGAGTCAACTGATTTCTGTGCAGCCGAGCCTAATTTGACCACTAATTCTTTAATATTATTGGTTGCATCTGATGTTCTTGATGCTAAGGTTCGCACTTCATCAGCAACAACAGCAAACCCACGACCATGTTCTCCAGCGCGGGCAGCTTCAATAGCCGCATTCAGCGCTAACAAATTAGTCTGGCTTGAAATATCATCAATCACATTAAGGAATTGATTAACGTCGCTCGCATCATTAGCAAGGGTGTTAACAAGGGAAGCTGCTTCACCAATCTCCGTACTTAATTCTTTTGAAATATTAATGGTCTCAAGGACAATATCTTGTCCTTTAGTGACTTCCTTGGTTACGTTTCTTGATGAACTCAATGCATCTTTAGCGTTTGCTGACATGTCTGTCACACTATTTTGCATTTTAACCATAGCAGTATTGACATTGGATGCACCGCTTTCTTGTTCATTTGCCAATACAGTGACCGCTTCCATTTTTTCACTGAGGTTTGACGATGTTTGACTTAAGGGGGCGGCAACATTGATGACTTCGCCAATAGAGGCACTAAGAAGGTCCATGAATTCATTGAAATTAGCGGAAACCTGCCCTAACTCATCCGATCCATGTACAACAAGTCGTTGGCTTAAATTTCCTTCCCCTTTTGCTAAGTTGAGCAAAGATTCTGCAATGTCACTGGCAGCGGTAACAATGCTTCTACTCACTAACGTGGCAATAAGAACCATCAGTGCCAGTAAAGCAACACCAATAATAATGGTGGTATAAATAGAATTTTTAGACTTATTAACAGACTGCTCGATAAGGCTACGGAATAATGTGTCCGTATTTTTTTGGTATGCCAAAACGTCTGTTGTTAATGTGGCATAGAGTTTTGTTTTTTCTTTAGCTTTGCTCGTGATTTGGTTAAAGTCAATATTTTCGCTCATCATAGCGCCTGCAATATCAATGTTCAGGCGTTCATACTGAGTTAGCGAATATTTAATTTCACCCAATAATTGGGACGATTGCTTATCATACTTGGCAATTTCATTAAGGTTGTTTTTTATAGATAGAACGGCAGTAGCAGCCTTTTCCAACAACTCTTCTTCGGCGGTAGCAACGGCTTGAGTATACAGTTCTTCAATACGCTGTACTTGCAGGCTATTTTCATTTGAAAGCCTAATTAAGGGGTAAATATTCTCTTGTAAATTATCTAAGTTTGATTGAACCTGGTTGGCGCCATAAATGCTAACGGCAACCGTTACTAAAAATGTTGACACAGCC
>JAHRWG010000139.1 GCA_019090295.1 Cycloclasticus sp.
GTGATGTGTATAAAGTCGTCGCAAGCCGCTCACATATGTCCGATGAAACCAAATCCTTTATTGATGATGTGAAAACAACGAAAGAAAAGCAACTGGTGTCAATTGGTAGCTCCTTAAAAATATGCTTGGTGGCCGAAGGCGAAGCCGATATATACCCAAGGCTCGGCCCAACCATGGAGTGGGATACCGCCGCCGCACATGCAGTAGTACTAGAAGCGGGAATGGGTTTAAAAGCGTATAAACAAGGGCAGATAGTGGATGAGCTAAGCTACAATAAAACTAATTTATTGAACCCATTTTTTATTGTTGATTAAGAGAAATGGTGTGGTTGCTTTAATTAGCAAATAAAGACAAATTTAAAGTATAGAGATGATGGAATCAAAAAACATGGCAGTAATGGAACAGTATCAATCAGATGATGAAATAGATTTATTTGAGTTATTTGCATCATTGGGGCGGCAGTGGCGCTGGTGGGTAGGTATCACAGTACTGGGGGTCGTGCTGTCAGTGGTCGTTGCGCTTTCTATGCCTAAGCAGTATGAGGTAACCGCGCAAGTAGCCTTGCCTGAGCTATCGGCTGTGATGAAGGTTACTAATAATGGGTACGCAGAGCGGGATATAGGGCGAAATTTAGGGCGAGATTTAGGGCGAGATTTAGGGCGAGATATAGGGCGAGATATAGGGCGAGATATAGGGCGAGATGCAGGGGGAGATGTAGGGCGAGAAGCTGAAAAATTGTTTCAGCGTTATTACCATGCATTAGTATCGCCTATTCACCTCAATCACTTTGTGGAGCAAGGCGGCTGGCTTGAAAAGATTTATGGCTCAGAAGTCACCGATGATAATCGTAACTATTTAAAGTCCGAGTTAAGAGAGGACGTCAAGATCAATATTGTTAGCCCAAAGCAATCTAAAAAGGGAGAGGGGTTGCCGCCACGAGTTCTTGGGGTAGGGCTGATGGGGCTTGATGAGGCGCTAACGGCAAGCTTTATAAATAAGTACATCGACTACACCAGTAACACGCTATTAGACGCGATCAAAAAAACAGGTAGGCAGCAAGTCGTTGCAGAGATTGAGAAGATAAGGGCAGACATTAATATTTTAAGGCTAGAAGCAAAAGTTGACAGGAAGGCACAGCTAGTGAGGCTACGTGAATCGTTGGTGCTGGCTAAAAAGGTGGGCATTAAAAAGCCGGACTCTATACGGTTGTTTTCGCAATCAAATCAGCGATCAATATCGGGTTTAACATCAGAGTTAAACGATAAAGAAAAGGGCTTGTTTTTGATGGGGTCAGAATACCTAGCGGGAGAAATAGATAATTTGGTGGCAAGAAAAAATGATGACCCATATATCTCAGGTTTATTACCGCTAATTAAAAGAATAAAGCAGCTTGAAAGTCTGAGTTTTGATTTTTCAGGTGTAAAGCTTTATACACTGGATCAGCAAGCGGTAACCGATGGCAAAGCAGAGAAACCCAAGCGTGCCCTAATTGTTGCTGTGGGCAGTGTGCTGAGTCTATTTATAGGTGTGTTTGTGGCGCTAATTATCGGTGCGGTAAAGCGTAGAAAAGCAGTTGCGTAAAAGAAAGGTAGCAAATGGTGTAGATCCCCTTTCGTATTAAACGATAATAAATCAGATGAGACTATCAGAAGAGGAGGTATCCACCTTGAAAACGGAATTATTCAAACTATCTCCGCAGGCCAAACTGTATTTATTTGGTAGCCGTACAGATGATAGTCGCCAAGGAGGAGATATAGATCTAATGGTGGTATCTGACTGCCTAACAAAAAAAGATATAAGCCGATTAAGAATTGAATTTTTTAAAAAATTTGGTGAACAGAAGCTAGATATATTGCTAGATGATGGGCTCTTTACCCCTGTGTTTCATCGCTTAATTATGCAAAAGGCACAGCAATTATGATGAAAGAAAAATTAGCGCAAGACTTACAGTTATTAGAAAAACAAATGCGTTGGCTTGAGCTCTCTTATCAGCAGTGCAGTAGCATAGGCATAAAAAAGCAATACAGCATAGAAGAGTTTGGTTATTACGAAACATTATGTAGCCGTTATAGCCGTGGAATTGATTTCCTGATCCGTAAAATTTTTAGAACACTGGATGAGTATGAATTTGAAAACCAGGGGACATTAATTGATGTGGTCAATAATGCGCATAAACGGAATTTATTTCAAGATATTGACCAGCTTAGGTTAATGAAAGATATGCGTAATACCATTGTTCATGAGTATATTGAAGATCACTTGGTGGATGTTTTTGAGGCGGTGCTAGAATACAGCGGCAGCCTTATGGGTATAATGAAAAATACAAAAAAATACATGGCAAAGCTAATCGGTTAATTTAGTGATCTAACGCCCAATGTGTCATCCGATATGTGTTGCTTTAAGGTGATATTGGGGCTTGTAGTGGTGTGAGTTGAAGCGAAATAGACTCATCATTGAGGGCTGGCGAGGAAGCAGACTCCATCAGCCAGCAGCGATACAAAGCAACACAAAACAACCGGTTCTGCTAAAATACGCAGGAGTTGGTTTGGCCCTGAATATAGGGGGTAAGCTAGCTGTGAATTTAAATAAGGATGTTGTAGGTTGAAAATAGCAATAGCAGGAATTGGTTACGTTGGCTTATCTAATGGTGTGTTACTTGCCCAGCATAATGAGGTGGTTGCGCTAGACGTTGTTGCTGAGAAGGTTGAAGGTTAAGTGGTCGGTAAAAAACAAGCAGTAAAAATGGTCTCGTTATTATGGGTAAGCTCCTTACTTGGTGCGGCATGTGCATTTTTTACGCAGGTCATCTTGGCGCGGAAGCTTGGGCCAACTGAGTTTGGTGTTTTTGCAACGGCGTTTGCAATGGTGACGTTGGTAGTGCCTTTAGCTGGTTTTGGGGTTGCTCAGTATTGGATGAAA
>JAHRWG010000140.1 GCA_019090295.1 Cycloclasticus sp.
ATCCCAACGCAACAACGCTTCAACCCCTATAATTTCTTTTGCCTCCCCAACATCTTCGATAAACAAACTCTCTGTCACTTCAATCATCAGCTCTATAGTAGAACAGTCATGTCGCCTCTGTAACTGGGATATAGACATCAAGAAAGCTGGATGGAAAAGTTGCTGAACCGACACATTAATCGACAAGCGCAATTTATCCTTATTTTTTCGCGTTGAATGACAAGCAGCAATAAATTCAGCCAGTGCCGTTTCAAATACAAATAAACCAATCTCATGAATAAGCCCTACTGATTCGGCTATCGGAATAAATTCATATGGAGGGACTAAGCCTAAGCTTGGATTATGCCAACGCAATAGCGCTTCAACACCTATGATCTCTTTTGAATGAGCATCAACCTGTGGCTGATACACGACAAAAAATTCTTCTCGGTCTACCGCATGAAGAAGCTCCCTTTCAATCATAGCTGTACGTTGCATTTTTTCTTGCAAGCCTTCGGAGTAAGAAAAGAAGCCACACCGTAATCGTTTAGCCTCATACATTGCCATATCCGCTTTACTTAATAACTCATCCAGCTTATTCCCATCTTTAGAGTGTTTTACCACCCCCAGACTGGCGTGAATAGAAAACTCAAGCCCATCAAGCACAAAGGTTTTATTCAATTGGGTTAAGAAGTTCCGGCATAAGTTAAGGTTGTGTGTATTGTCCCCTGAGCGTGTAAGAACAATAAACTCATCCCCTCCTTGTCTAAAGCATAGACAATCATCAAAGTTAGCTGTTACTCGAGCGGAAACCTCAAGTAATATTTTGTCACCTATAGAGTGTCCGTATAAATCATTAATGCCTTTGAAGTTATCAAGGTCAATAAAAAAAATAGAGAAGCCCTTTGGGTGTTTCTGCTTCCATGCACTAAACTTTTCTACCAAATAGCGTCTATTGGGTAGCTTTGTTAATTGGTCGTGCGTCGCCTGAAACTCGAGTGCTTTTTTCGATCTATCTTGGCTAGAAATATTCATCCTAAAAAGAAAGTACAACGTGAAATTGAAAAACAACAAGAAGCCGGTATACCAAGCGAGTCGCTGGGATAGTTTGTTTAATATAAGCGTTTTACGAAGGCTTGTAGCTGTATAGAAGCCGTACCTTTCATCATACGACAAGGATGTTAAAGCCTTATTCCCCTGATAGTTTTGCATATAGAACACTACCTGCTTGCCTTTGCCGTTACTTTTGAGGAAGTTATAACCAACTTGACCTATCATATTGGCTGTAAACTGGTTCATAATTTTTTCTGACACAGGCGTTTTAAATAAGTAGTCATAATCACTTTGGTCAGCATATGAAACGTAATGACGATCATACTCACCACTGACAAGAGGCATATCCACACCAGAAACACTTGAACTGACAAGGGTCACATCCACACCAGAAAGATTTGATTGGTCAGACAGCGATTTTTTTAAGAAGTTTAATTTAACGCCACTTGTCATAACAGCAACAACGCGCCCATCTGTATCTATAATTCGTTTTCTTAGTGGTATAAGCCACTGTTGCAAGGCTGTCACATAATAGGTCCGCCCCATCACCATCTTGTCCGACTGAAGGGAGGCCTTAAATGATTCTCGCGCTTCACCTCTCTCTAACAAATTTGGCAACTTCCCTGCGGGGAAATTCGAGCTTGTTAGAATAAGCTGGCCAGAGGGAAGAGCAAGGCCCAGCCCGCCTAACTCAACATTATTCTCCAACATAGCATCCAATAAAGTAGATGCCTCAGTTTTATTCATAACACCTATTCTTAATAATCGCTTACCAAGTACGTCTAACAACAGCTCCTGTTTAGCGAGCAAATTATGAGTTGAATGCGTGACAAGGCTATTCGAATACTTCAGTTCATCTCTAGCACTCTCCTCAATGCGTTGATAGTCAACAAAGGTGGCCGCCGCAGTGAAGAGGATAGACATTACAGCAATAAAAAAATACGTTTTCCACAGCGGATTGATACGTAAGGAGGATTTGGTCATTCGGGCATTGAGTTAATTATCAGCACTACTGGATAATAGTATAGAAATCAGGTTTTTAATACGGTTGCTGACTAAAAAAGAGCTCTAGAAGAGTCTCTGCCTCTATTGACTAAGCCTTAATGATGGATAAAACATTCCCTCATTTGAACAAATCACCCATTTTCCTCATCCCCCCTTTCAGAGTTAAAAATGAAACTCTATCCTAGTCTGGCATCCGTAAAACTAAAGCGACACGCCTATTTTTTCTACGCCCCTGTTCAGTCTGGTTACTTTGTAGCGGCCGAGTATCTGCATACCCAATTGCACTTAGGCGTTGAGGCTGAATTCCTTTGCTAATTAAGTAGCGCGTAACACTGCTTGCCCTAGCCGATGAAAGCTCCCAGTTCGACAAATAGCGCGGCGTAGAAATGGCTTGATTATCCGTATGCCCTTCCACCAATATATGCCAAGGTCGATGCTTTAGCATCACTGCCAACTCGTCGAGTATTTGTTCGCCAGACAAGCTAAGAGCAGCATCAGCAGGCAGAAACAAAATACTATCGCTCATCGCCAATTTAATAGTGTTTTGCTCTTGGACAACACTCACCTTACCCTTTAAGCCACTCAGGTAACTTTGGTCTAAAAATGTCTGCTCAGGTAATAGATCACTTGCGTCCTGCTTAGATTGCGCTTCCTTATCAACAACCGGCTCGCTCACTTGTTTTTGTTGAAAGCTTAACAGTAATACAAATAAGGTGACCATCAGCAATAATAAGTCGATATAGCTCAGCGCCCATGTTTCATGCCCTTCCGCAGAGCTAACACCATCTGATTCGGCTACTCGCCGCTCAATCAACATGTGTTGCTGCCAATGGCAATAACTTAGCCCACTTTGACGGTGCCTTCTGCGCTGCTTTTGGCGCATCATCAGCGGGTACTCCGTGTGCCTCCAGCATATCTCGTATCAACATTGGGTGCTTCTTTTCATGCATCATCATTAACCCCTCAATCAGAGTATTAAGGTGCGCTGCATGCTCCACCGTACGCCGTTCTAGTTTTATCGCTAAGGGCTTACAGATTAAGTTGGCTAACACCAGTCCATACAAAGTAGTTAACATGGCAAACCCCATCGTTTCGCCTATCTGCCCTAGGCCAACATCACCTAGTCCATACAGCATGTGGATCATTCCTAGTAAGGTCCCCAACATGCCAAAAGCCGGCGCATAGCTCGACATCAAGCGGCACATTTGTGCTTTTTCCTGATTTGGCGCTAATAGACGATCGCGTTCTTTGCCAAGAATTTGCTTAATATCATTTAATGAACAGCGGTCTAATACCAGTTGCACACCTTTAATCAATACCTGCTGCTGCGCTAATTTAACCTCTTTCTCGAGCGTCCTGAGCTGTGATGATCGATATAAATGAGCGCAGCGCAGTAGTTGCTTAAACTCTGCGCGACCATTATATTCAGCAGGCTGCCCCTTAATGGTGGCCGGTAAATGACGTAATAATTGCACCACCTTATGCTGCGGTTTACTCAACATAAGTGCACATAAGGTTCCACCGACAACCACTAATAAACCGGGGATATTAACTAGCGCAAACAAATGCTGTGGCGAAATCAGCATCAGCACCGCTGCCAACAATAACAGTAACGTTAAATTAAAAATCGTCAAAAACCGCATATATTCACCCTAACATCATTAAGAAACATAAAAGTGAATTGCAATTTCTGCGCCGACAAATATATTACCTTATAAAATCAATAGGTTAAATTAAATTGGCATCAATAAATGCTCACTAATAAAGATAATCTCTCAGCCGGTCGGCAACTTATTGCCATAAAAAAGCCGGCGTCACTAGTGACGCCGGCAGTTCTCTTATTGGTCATCGCTATTTAAAGCGCCGCCAACAGCATTAGCGACTCAATCGCACACTTAGTCACGAAAGTTTTTAAACTGTAACGGAAGGCCCAAACTCTCCGCTTTCAGCATCGCCATTACCGCTTGTAAATCATCACGCTTTTTACCCGTTACACGCACTTGCTCTTTTTGAATTTGTGCCTGAACCTTAAGTTTTTTTTCTTTAATTAATTTAGTGATTTTTTTAGCCGATTCACTGTCCAAACCTTCTTTGATCGTTACTTTCTGACGAACCTTAAGCCCAGATTCCTCACTTTTTTGAACATCCATGCAATCCACATCTACCCCTCGGCGCGATAATTTCACCCGAAAAATATCGAGCATTTGCCCTAACTGAAAACTAGAGTCACCCACCAAGGTAATATCATTGTCTGCTTGCTCAAATTTAGCATCCGTTCCCTTAAAATCAAATCGGGTTCCTACTTCTTTATTCGCTTGGTCAACGGCATTGGTCAACTCGTGCATATCGACTTCAGACACCACATCAAATGACGGCATATTCTCTCCTTTTATTAACGTATTCTGCCCTATCTGCTAGGCATACTTTTAAACCTGCCCAGTAATGGGTAAGGCGTTTATTTTACAAAAACTCTCGCTGTAGGTCATCCAGCATGGTAAGCATTTTATCTTTTAGTCGGTAAAACTCAGCGCATTTCTTTGTCGCCTTATCTCGCTGTCCATCAACATACAATTGAATAAGTAAGTCACCTTCTTGGTGAAACAGGCTGTGAACAGGGTCAATTGCCTTAAATAAAGCCGAGTCACTAAAAATGTCCTGCCCATCCGTTTTATACCAATGACCAAAACGGCACTTACTTTCACTGGATAGTTTAGCGTCCTCTACCAACAAGCTTCCCTCCTCAATTTTCATGACCACATTTTCATTCCAATCTCGAATATCATACTGCGCGACCAATAACGGGAAGGCCCGCAAATCCCACTCACGTTTAGACCATTCTTCCCATATTGGGTCAACTTTAAACCCTGCCACCCATGCATCAATATTGTCTGCAGGCATCGGTTTTGCTATGTAGTAGCCTTGGGCAACGTCACAACCAAGGCGCATCAATAATGCGCCTTGCTCTACAGTTTCAACACCTTCTGCCACAACCTCGCGGTCAAATGTAACAGCTAAGCTGGCTATGGCCTGCACCAAGGCTAGGTCTTCCTTATCGTTCAAAATATCTCGAATAAACGAGCGGTCTATTTTTAACACCTCTACCGGTATTCGCTTTAAATAACTGAGTGATGAGTAACCCGTACCAAAATCATCTAGTGCAAAGCGAACCCCTAAGGCCTTACACTCCTCAATAACAGTTTGAACATGCTGAACATCTCCTAGTGCTGCCGACTCCAGAATTTCTATTTC
>JAHRWG010000141.1 GCA_019090295.1 Cycloclasticus sp.
ATATAAGATGGGCGGCCAAGCATAACCGTTTCAGCTTCTAATCCGCCAACACCTATAGCGATAACGCCTAAGGCATCAACATGAGGTGTGTGGCTATCCGTACCTACTAAGGTGTCAGGGAATGCAACACCATCGCGTGCGTGGATAACCGGTGACATCTTTTCAAGGTTGATTTGATGCATGATGCCGTTACCAGGCTGAATAACATCAACGTTTTTAAAGGCTTTCTTTGTCCAGTTAATAAAGTGAAAACGATCATCATTACGGCGGTCTTCAATGGCACGATTTTTTTCAAAGGCATCTTTTTCAAAACCAGCGTGTTCAACCGCCAGTGAGTGATCAACAATCAACTGTGTGGGGACAACTGGGTTTACCTTAGAAGGGTCACCACCCATATCAGCAATTGCGTCACGTAGACCGGCAAGGTCAACCAAGGCCGTTTGGCCTAAAATATCATGACAAACAACACGGGCAGGGTACCAAGGGAAATCAAGGTCTTGTTTACGCTCGATAAGTTGTTTAAGAGAGTCGGTTAAGGCTGCAGGGTCACAACGACGAACAAGGTTTTCTGCATGAACACGAGATGTGTATGGCAGTTTTGCATAAGCACCCGGTTGAATCGCTTCAACGGCTTCGCGAGTATCGAAATAGTCTATGTTTGAGCCTGGAAGGGCTTTACGGTAATTTGTGTTCATGAATGTGTCCAGAAATCAGTGAAGGAAGGTTACTAAATTTAAAAACTTAATTTAGTAGAAGTAGGTATGTATTCAAGATATTTAATGCGTGTGGTGCAGGTCTTAATAGCTACTTTTTGGTCTTTATATGGGGTAAAAAAATGGCTGGGCAATGTTTAATTGCCCAGCCATTGTGTTGCTTATCGCTCGCTGATAGCGATAACTTTACGTGGTTCTGAACCCGTGTAATCTGCGCTTGGGCGGATGATACGGTTGTTTGAACGTTGTTCCATTACGTGAGCAGCCCAACCTGTTAAACGTGAACACACAAAAATAGGTGTGAATAGTTTAGTCGGAATACCCATGAAGTAGTAAGCAGAGGCATGGAAGAAATCAGCATTACAGAATAATTTCTTGGTGTCCCACATGAACTCTTCGCAAGCAACAGAGATGTCGTATAGCGATGTATCACCGTTTTCAGCAGCCAGTTTTTCTGACCATGCTTTGATGATAACGTTACGTGGATCAGATGTACGGTAAATCGCGTGACCGAATCCCATGATTTTTTCTTTACGCTCTAGCATGCCAGCCATTTGCTCTTTAGCATCAGCCGGTGATGAGAACTTTTGAATCATGTCCATGGCGGCTTCGTTTGCTCCACCGTGTAGTGGGCCACGTAAAGTGCCAATAGCACCCGTGATGCAAGAGTACATATCTGACAATGTAGATGCGCAAACACGAGCAGTAAAGGTTGAGGCGTTAAATTCATGCTCAGCATAAAGAATTAACGATACATCCATTACTCGACGGTGTTGTTCTGATGGTGTTGAGCCATTCAATAAACGGAGGAAGTGACCACCAATTGAATCTTCATCACTAGTGCAATCAATTTCAACGCCGTCGTGTGAGAACTTATACCAGTAAACCATGATCGCAGGGAATGCGGCCAATAAGCGGTTTGCTGCATTGTTTTGCTCAGAAAAATCATTTTCTGGCTCTAAGTTGCCTAGGAAAGAACAACCTGTGCGCATAACATCCATTGGGTGTGCTTCAGCAGGAATGAGCTTTAATACCGCTTTAAGCGCTTCTGGTAAATCACGCATGGCAAATAACTCAGCTTTGTAAGCCGCTAGTTGCTCAACATTTGGTAATTCGCCATTGAATAATAGGTAGGCCACTTCTTCAAACGTAGCATTGTCTGCAAGGTCAGATACATCGTAACCGCAATAAGTTAGGCCACTGCCTGATTTACCAACAGTACATAGAGATGTTTCGCCAGCACTTTGACCGCGAAGGCCCGCACCACTTAATTTCTTTTCAGCCATGATTATTTCTCCTTTGAAAATAGGGCGTCTAATTTTTGTTCGTATTCGTGATATCCCAATACGTCATAAAGTTCCATACGAGTTTGCATGGTATCAACGACGTTAACTTGAGTACCTTCTTTGCGAATGGTGTCGTACACGTTGATCGCAGCGTTGCTCATTGCGCGGAAAGCGGATAGTGGGTATAGCACCATGCTCGCACCAGCCTCGCCTAACTCGGTGGTAGTGAAATAAGGTGTTTTACCAAACTCAGTAATGTTTGCTAGTACAGGTACGTCGACTGCTTTAGTGAACGCACGGTAGTCGTCTAGTTCGTAAACCGCTTCAGCAAAAATCATATCTGCTCCGGCTTCTACATAAGCACAAGCGCGATCAATAGCGGCTTGTTGCCCTTCGCTGTTATAGGCATCAGTACGCGCCATAATTACGAAATCTGAGTCAGTTTTAGCGTCGGCTGCGGCTTTAACGCGGTCAGACATCTCTTCTAAACTAACTAATTCCTTGTTTGGGCGGTGACCGCAACGTTTAGCGGCTACTTGATCTTCAATATGAACCGCGGCAACACCTGCGCGTTCAAATTCTTTAATGGTGCGAGCAATGCTAAATGCGCTGCCCCAACCTGTGTCAATATCCACTAATAGCGGTACATCTGTCGCAGCAGTAATACGGCTTGCATCAGTTAATACATCGTTTAGTGTGGTAACGCCTAAGTCTGGAAGTCCAAAAGACGTATTAGCCACACCGCCTCCTGATAAATAAATGGCTTTGAAGCCTGCTCGTTCAGCCAATAGTGCGCAATAAGCATTGATTGTGCCCATTATTTGTAGAGGGTGTTCCTCTGCCATAGCTTCACGAAAGCGCAAGCCCGCTGATTTAATTTTACTCATCTTGATTAAAACTCCTTAACTGAAAGATGTTGGTTTAAACGCTTTTTGGATAACCAAGCGCTTTAAGGTCGTCGGCGATTTCGCCTAAAATTGTTATGTCGTCTATGGTTGCCGGCACTTTATGCTCAGTTCCATCGGCCATGCTGCGCATGGTGCCGCGTAAGATTTTACCTGAACGTGTTTTTGGCAAACGATTAACGATGGTGGCCATTTTAAAGGCGGCTACCGGGCCTATTTTTTCACGAACTAAAGCAATAAGTTCATTGACGATGACTTCTGTATCACGGTTAGTACCAGATTGAAGTACAGCAAAACCCATAGGCGCTTGGCCTTTAAGCTTATCGGCAACACCGATAACAGCGCATTCGGCTACATCAGGGTGTGCAGCAATCACTTCTTCCATGGCGCCAGTTGATAAGCGATGCCCAGCAACGTTTATTACATCATCTGTACGCCCCATGATATAGACATAGCCATCTTCATCTTGATAGCCAGCATCGCCAGTTTCGTAGTAGCCTGGAAATGTTTCTAGGTAAGAACTAAAGAAGCGTTCCTCATTTTGCCATAAGCTTGGAAATGTGCCGGGAGGAAGTGGTAATTTAATTGCAATCGCGCCCATTTCACCGGTTGCGACAGGCTGCCCAGCTTCATCAAGAAACTGAACGTCATAACCAGGGGTTGGTTTAGTGGGTGAGCCTGCTTTAACAGGAAACTGTTCAAGTCCTAGGCAGTTAGCGGCAATGGCCCAGCCAGTTTCTGTTTGCCACCAGTGATCGACGACGGGAACTTGCAACTTGTCTTGCGCCCAGAATAAGGTGTCGGGGTCACAGCGTTCACCAGCAAGGAATAAGGCACGCATGCACGACATGTCGTATTTTTTAATATAGTCGCAATTAGGGTCTTCTTTACGAATAGCTCTAAGTGCGGTGGGTGCGGTAAATAAAGAGGCCACTTTATGTTCGGAAATAACACGCCAAAAAGCACCAGGGTCAGGCGTCCCTACTGGTTTTCCTTCATAAATGAGTGTTGTCGATCCATTAAGTAGGGGGCCGTAACAAATATATGAGTGGCCAACCACCCAGCCAATATCGGAGGCAGCCCAAAAAACTTCGCCTGGTTGAATGTTGTAGAGGTATTTCATTGTCCACATCATTGCTACGGCATGGCCACCGTTATCACGAACGACACCTTTAGGCTGGCCTGTCGTGCCAGAGGTGTAAAGAATATAGAGTGGATCGGTAGCAGCGACGGATACGCAATCAGCGGGTGAAGCTTTTTCAACAGCGCTGCTCCAATCTACGTCACGGCCTTCTTGCATAGACGCTACGGCTTGTGGGCGTTGTAAAACAAGGCTGTGTGCAGGTTTGTGTGTTGATAACTCAATCGCGTTATCCAATAATGGCTTGTATTTAATAACACGGGAGCCTTCAAGACCGCATGAGGCAGACATGATGACCTTAGGTTTTGCATCATCAATACGAGTAGCTAGCTCATTGGCTGCAAAGCCACCAAATACAACAGAATGGATGGCACCAATTCGCGCGCAGGCCAGCATAGCCATAACACCTTCAGGAATCATTGGCATGTAAATTAGAACGCGGTCACCTTTGCTGACGCCTAATTCAAGTAGTACGCCTGCGAGCCTAGATACTTCATCGAGAAGTTCTTGGTAGCTATAGGTTTTTTTCGTGTTACTGACGGGGCTGTCATAGATTAGAGCGGCTTGGTTTGCGCGTCCATTGGCGACATGGCGATCTATAGCGTTGTAGCAGGTATTGAGTTGTGCGCCAGGAAACCAATGGTAGTTAGGTGCTTTGGATGCGTCTAATACCTTGTCCCATGGTTTATTCCAGTCAATAGTCTTTGCTGCAGTTGCCCAGAATTCGTCGGGGTTATGAAGTGATTGTGTGTATTGCTCTAGGTATTGCCCCATTTTAGCGCAGGTTTTAATTTAATTATCAAACGCTTAATATACTTTTTTTAGCTGTTTTTTTCAAGCCAGATAAGCAGTCCCTGAACAAGAATGCCCAAGTCTAGTGCAATAACACGAGATATCTCATGTGGGTTTAATAAACACCCAGCCGCACTAATATCATCGACGAGGTGCTGCTGTATTTTTTGTTTAAGGCTTTCCTCTTCTGGAAATTGCTGGGCCAATTGGGCAAATTGTTTAATTCGATGGCGTAATGAGTCAGCCAATAGCGCGATGTCGCTGATTTTCCCAAAGTGAGCAAGGTAGGCGTGCTCGCTGTCACTTGCAATAATTCTATCAATAGAGTGCAGCCAATCCTCAGGCGAAAAGTCGATAGGGGTTGTTGGCGGGAAAATAAATGGTCGCCCATTTGCACTAAGTTCTGGGTATGCCACCCCAAATGTGTCACCTGTAAAAACACCCTTACTGCTCTTATCGACAATACAGATATGATGCTTGGCATGCCCTAGGGTATGGAGGAGCTCTAAAGATCGGCCTTGGAAATTGAGGTGCATACCATCATTGGTAGGTGTTACACGCTGCTCGTCAACTGGGATTAATGCCCCATAGTGTTTATTGAACTCACTGTCGCCATAAACAGCGGTAGCACCAGCTTGTAAGCGGCTAGGGTTGACCATATGGCGAGCCCCACGAGGGTGGGTGACCAGCGATGCATTGGGGAGTTGTTGCATGAGGCTACCAGCACCGCCTGCATGGTCAAGGTGAACATGCGTTGGGATAACGTAATCGACTTGTTCAACAGGAATATTCTTCAGTTTAAGAAGTTCTAAGAGTATCGGTGTGGTGTGGTTGGTGCCTGTATCCACAAAGCATGCATGCCCATTTTCTTCAATTAAATAGCAGCAGGCCAAGCCTGTTCTAACGTACTGGGCATCAATGCAAGTTATGCCATTCCCTAGGTCCTGATAGATTAACTGTCGATTCATCTGCTGAAATACTCGTGAAATAAAGGCTTTATAGTAAACAAAAAAGTCGTTGAGTGCTGTTTTTATGACGTAAGCAAATAAGGATGGCTTTTAACTAGCGAAATAGGCCGATAATTTAGTATAGTTAATTTAATTAAAAATTAAAAAAAATTGGAGTCAATATGGCTGAGTATAAAGCCCCCGTACGAGATATGTCGTTTATATTAAATGAAGTTATTAATGTGAGCTCGTTAACAGAGATGGAGCAGTTTTCAGATGCAACGACGGATATTATTTCAGGCGTTTTAGACGAAGCAGCCAAACAGATTGAAAACACGATTGGTGTATTGAATGAGTCAGGAGATGCGGAGGGGACTAAACTTGAAAATGGTGAAGTAACGACCCCTGTGGGGTTTAAAGAGGCTTATCACGAGTATGCAGACAGTGGCTGGATCGGGCTGGATAAATCGATTGAGTACTCAGGACAAGGCCTACCTTATACGTTAGCAACAGCGGTGACAGATATATTATCAGGTGCCAATGCTGCATTTTCGTTATACCCAGGGCTTAGCAACGGTGCTTATGAAGCGTTAAAAGCACATGGGACGCAAGCACAAAAAGACCGATACATGACACACCTTAGTCTAGGCGATTGGAGTGGAACGATGTGTTTAACCGAGCCTGGTGCCGGTAGTGACCTTGGCCAAGTAAGAACAAAAGCCGTGCCGCAAGAAGATGGAAGCTACCTTGTTGAAGGGAATAAAATATTCATCACCGCCGGTGAGCACGATTTAACAGATAATATTATCCACCTAGTCTTAGCTAGGACGCCGGGCGCACCAGAAGGAATTCGCGGCATTAGCATGTTTATTGTGCCTAAATTTATGGTTAATGACGATGACTCTTTAGGTGAACGGAATGCCGTTGTGTGTGCCAGCTTAGAAGAGAAAATGGGTATCCACGGATCCTCTACCTGCGTGATGAACTTTAATGAAGCCAAAGGGTACTTAATTGGAGATTTAAATAAAGGCATTCAAAACATGTTTGTGATGATGAATGCAGCGCGCTTAATGGTTGGCTTGCAAGGTTTAGGGGTTGCAGAGCGTGCGACACAGAATGCAATTAACTATGCCAAAGAACGCAAACAAGGACGGCCACTCACCCGTAAAGCAGAATCCTCTTTTGACAGTGATACGATCATAGTACACCCGGATGTTAGGAGAATGTTATTGACAATGAAGGCATTAACAGAAGGCTGTAGGATGATGGCTTATGACACCGCGAAGCATGTCGATTTATCAGAAAACCATACGGATGAGTCGGTTAGACAATACTCAAAAGCCCGTGTTGATTTAATGACGCCTATTTGTAAGGCTTTTATCACCGATGTGGGGGTTGAAGTGACGGGTTTAGGCGTTCAGGTGTATGGTGGACATGGTTACATTCGTGAAAATGGCATGGAACAAAATTTGCGCGACAGTAAAATTTTCTGCATTTATGAGGGAACGAATGGTATTCAGGCAATGGATTTAATTGGCCGAAAACTATCAATGCACGAGGGGCAGTTGCCTAAGGACTTCTTTGGCGAGGTTGATCAAGCATTAGCAAGCTCTTCTGACAGCGTGAATTTTATAGCTGAGCCCTTAAAAGACGCGTTGGCCATTTTGAGAAAAACGACCGATTGGTTACAAGCATCTAAAGAACAAAACCCAAATGATGCAGCGGCAGCTGGGGTGGATTACTTGCAATTATTTGGTGTGGTGACATTAGGTTACTATTGGTTGCGGGCATCAAACGTAGCAGTAAAAAATGAGGGTGTTTTTTACCAAGGAAAGCTAGCGACCGCCTTATTTTTTGCACAAAAAATTCTGCCACGTGTTTATGCCTTCGCACCTGCAGTGATGGCCGGTTCGACCTGTGTTATGGAGCCTAGCGAAGAGCTAATACTGTAACTTATTCTGTTTGTTCAGTAACGCTTTTTGCCATAGCCCTGCTTAAGGGCCTCAATAAATTAATTGGATGCTATAAATGAACCTTTTTGATATGTCGCTGGATAAAACCCCAGCAAATTATGTCTCTCTTTCACCGGTCACTTTTCTTAAAAGAGCCGCAGATGTTTACCCACACAAAATAGCCTGCGTGCATGGTGAGCAACGAATAAGCTGGTCAGAAACCTATCAACGTTGTGTGAAGCTAGCCTCAGCATTAGCAGAAAAAGGGGTTGGTAAGGGGGATACGGTGTCAGCCATGCTGCCTAATATTCCAGCTATGTTTGAGCTGCACTTTGCGGTACCGATGTTAGGCGCTGTTTTGCATACCATTAATACACGGCTAGATCCTGCTTCGGTTGCTTTTCAACTGGACCATGCGGAAAGTAAAGCGGTTTTTTTGGACAGCGAATTTGCTACGATCATGGCAACCGCTTTAAAAGAAACACAAGTCAGCCCTTTTGTTGTAGATGTTGAGGATGCCTTATTTAGTGGGACTAACCCGCAAGGCGAGATAGAGTACGAGTCTTTTATTGAAACGGGTGATGCAGCCTATAGTTGGAGTTTGCCGGATGATGAGTGGCAGGCGATTACATTAAATTATACGTCGGGAACAACAGGCAACCCCAAAGGCGTGGTCTATCATCACAGGGGCGCTTATCTAAACGCAGTGAGCAATGTTATTACGTGGGACATGGGTCACCATCCAACGTATCTTTGGACACTGCCTATGTTTCATTGTAATGGCTGGTGTTTTCCATGGAGCATAGCTGCCTCTGTCGGTACTAATATCTGTTTGCGGAGTGTGTTGCCCAAAACAATTTTTAAGTTGATTAAATCAGAAAAGGTTGACCATTTTTGCGGTGCGCCAACGGTACTAACAATGCTAATTAACACCCCAAGCCGGCATAAAGAGGGAATTGAGCAATCAGTGAAAGTAATGGTGGCGGGAGCTGCACCGCCAGCAGCGGTTATTCAAAGTATGGAAGAGATGGGGTTCAGTGTGACCCATGTATATGGTTTAACCGAAACATATGGTCCTTGCACTGTATGTGCTTGGCATGAAGAGTGGGATGAGTTATCGCTGGATGAGCAAAGTTCGCTTAGAGCCCGTCAAGGGGTAAGAAGTGCAATGCTGGAAGACCTAATGGTAGCGGACCCAGAGACGCTAGTGCCAATGCCAAAAGATGGCGTTAGCATGGGTGAGGTTTTCATGCGTGGTAATAATGTTATGAAAGGTTACTTGAAAAACCCTAGTGCAACAGAAGCCTCATTTGAAGGGGGGTGGTTCCATTCGGGTGATTTAGCGGTTTGGCATGAAGATGGTTATATCGATATTAAAGACAGGTCAAAAGACCGGAGGCCATTTAGTGAATTCTAAAAACTTCGTATACGCACTCTTATCCGTATTCGCAC
>JAHRWG010000142.1 GCA_019090295.1 Cycloclasticus sp.
AAAAGTTCAACGCCAGCCATTAGTGTCGGGTGACATCATCTCTATTGGCAAGCATACCCTCGTTTTCTCAACCACTGACAATGCTGAGGAGACAGGTAGGAATACAGCCGACTACTCTACTGAAATGCCTCTTTCGACAACCAAAATCAAACAAGAAATGGGGCACTTACAACACTTAAACGGTAAAAATATTGGCCTTGTGATCAACTTAGACAATGCTGTTAGTGAGTTAGAATTTAATGGAAATAATGTGGCTCTTATCGCTAAAAGACAAACCGGCTATTACCTTTCTAGATTACTTGATGGCGTGGACATTACCATTGGTGGCAAGCCTGTTGATGATGAAATACGACTAACGGATAATGCAAAAATACACGTTGCTAATAATAAGTATTTGTTTTTCTATGGATAGTTTAGCCGTTAAGTCCGCTTATTTAATGACCCAAAAGCCTCATAACTGTTAAAGAAGCTCTAACGCATCACTTAACATGCTCATTGGGTATATCTTAAGGCCCTTAACCCCACCTTTAGGAATGTTGCCTTTAGGTGCTAACGCCACATTGAAACCATGTTTTACTGCCTCTCGTAACCGCTCTTCTCCATTAGGAACTGGGCGAACTTCACCAGACAAGCCCAACTCACCAAAGACAACCCAGTCTTTTGCAATATTCTTACCTTTAAAACTTGAAAGCAAGGCTGCTACAACGGCTAAATCCCCGCCTGTTTCCATCACTCGCAACCCACCCACAATATTGACAAAAACATCTTGATCCAATAAAGAGCAGCTCCCATGGCGGTTTAGGATAGCGAGCAGCATGGCTAATCGATTCTGGTCCATTCCTACCGTTATTCTCTTAGCCTGCCCCTGACCACTGTCATCCACCAATGCTTGAACTTCGACTAATAAAGGACGGGAGCCTTCTCGACTAACCATCACAACACTCCCAGGCACGTCCTGTTCATGCCTAGATAAAAAAATAGCTGATGGGTTTGAGACCTCTCGAAGGCCTTTTTCAGTCATAGCAAAAATACCGAGCTCATTCACTGCACCAAATCGGTTTTTAATGGCCCTAATAACACGAAAACGGCTTGCTGAGTCTCCTTCAAAGTACAGTACTGAATCAACCATGTGCTCCAGAACACGCGGCCCTGCAATAGCACCTTCTTTCGTGACATGCCCGACTAAAAAGATGGTTGTATTCGTCCGCTTAGCAAAGCGGACCAGGCGTGCTGCACATTCCCTCACCTGTCCAACTGACCCAGGCACAGACTGTAATTGTTCACTAAACACTGTTTGAATAGAGTCAATCACCAATATTTTAGCTGACAGTTTTTCTGACGTTGCTAAGATTGTTTCTAAGGAAATTTCACATAAAATCTGCACCTTATCAACAGACAAACTCAGGCGCGTTGCTCGCATACTTACTTGCTGTGCTGACTCCTCACCACTGACATATAACGCATTCACGTCTCGACTTAAATTTGCCAAAGCCTGCAGCAATAAGGTTGACTTGCCAATACCTGGGTCTCCCCCAATTAAGATGGCTGACCCTGGAACAATTCCACCACCTAACACACGGTCTAGCTCATTTAAGCCACTTTTTCTACGCTCTACAACACCTGCCTTAACATCTGATAGAATTTCTACCGCTGATGAACTGGTATCACCAGCATAGCCACTAAAACGAGTAACTGCTGCAGAACTGGGTTGGCTTGACTCTTCAAGTGTATTCCAGCCACCACAATCTTGACATTGTCCAGCCCATTTGGAGGTACGAGCACTGCATTCACGGCACTGGTATGTTGTTTTTTGCTTACTTGCCATCAGCATCCTTTCTGTAAAGCCTAGGTACACGTTGTGTCACACCGCACATTAAATCATAAGAAATTGTTTCACTGTTCTCAGCTATCTCTTCAATAGCCAGACCATCGCCCCATAAAGTAACCTGATCAGAAATTTTAACCGTATTAAGCTGACTAACATCTACATTAATTGAGTCCATCGACACCCGACCAACTAAGCCTGCTTTTTGTTGGTTAATAAGTACTGGGGTACCCTCGGCAGCATGTCTTGGGTAACCATCACCATAGCCCACACCAATGGTGGCGATAAGGCTGGTTTTTTTAGCTGTCCAAGTCCCACCATAGCCAACTGATTGGCCTTTTTCTACGATGCGTAGCGCAATTACCGTACTTTTTAACGTCATAACCGCTTGCAAGCCAATGCCAGCAGTATCGTTTCCACCTATGAATGGGTTTCCCCCATAAAGCATAATACCTGGTCTTACCCAGTGACGCTGTGCATGCTTCCAACCGATAAGCCCAGCAGAGTTAGTAATACTTTGCTCGCCAACTAGCCCTTCTACCGCTTGGTCAAACAGCTCTACCTGTTTGTTTGTAGCAGGCGAATCCATATCATCTGCACAGGCTAAGTGAGTCATTAACTTAATGGGCAAACGTACTTTAGCAGACAGTTCAAGGCTATCATGTACGCGTTTCACCGCATTCAAACTAACCCCCAAACGGTTCATACCCGTATTGATTTTTAACCACACTGTTATCGGCTGAGTTAACTGGCTTTGATTCAAATAATCGACCTGGTAATCACTATGTACGACGGCATCTAACTCATACTGTGAAAAAACATCAACATCCATAGGGCTGGTAAAGCCGGTCAAAACAAGAACAGTTTTACGAACACCCGCTTTTCTTAGTTGAACGCCTTCTTCTAACCTTGCTACAGCAAAGCCATCAACATGATTTAGTGCTTCAGCAATCGCTAATAGCCCGTGGCCGTATGCATCGGCTTTAATAACAGCCAGTACCTTTGAGTGCGGTGCATGCATCCGGACAAGTTTAGCATTATTAGCCAGTGCCGCTAAATTAATGGTGACCTGAGTTTTAGTTTCTTGCTGCACCATATTAACGCTGAGTAAATCGACTTAGTTTAATACTCATCATCGATGTAAGAATCATTTGCGTAATTTTCAAAACGTGTATATTGCCCTAAGAAAGATAAACGACACGTTCCAATGGGACCATTACGCTGTTTACCAATAATAATCTCAGCCACACCTTTTGAATCGGAGTCTTCGTTATACACTTCATCACGGTAAATAAAGATAATAACATCGGCATCCTGCTCAATACTCCCGGACTCTCTTAAATCTGACATCACAGGCCGTTTATTCGGCCTTTGTTCCAAGTTACGGTTAAGTTGAGATAAAGCAATAACGGGGACATCTAACTCTTTAGCTAAGGCTTTTAATGAACGTGATATATCTGATATTTCAGCAACACGGCTTTCGCTTTTTGATGGGGACTGCATTAGTTGTAAGTAATCTAATACAATCAAACCTAATTGGCCATTTTCCTTCATCAGCCGTCTAGCACGTGCCCTAACTTCAATTGGGCTTAAGGCGGGTGTATCATCAATAAATACTTTTGCTTCCGCTAGCAAATTAATCGATGACTGCATACGTGGCCATTCATCATCTTCAAGCTGCCCAGTACGGACTTTATGCTGATCAATTCGACCTAAAGATGACATCATCCTCATGGCTAAGGCATCACCAGGCATCTCCATACTAAATACAGCGACAGGCATTCCACTTTGAATACCGACATTTTCAGCCAAATTCATAGCAAAACTGGTTTTCCCCATAGATGGTCGCCCAGCCACAATAATTAAGTCTGATGGTTGCAAACCTGACATCATTTCATCAAGGTCAGTAAAGCCTGAACTGACTCCGGTGATAACTTCTTGGTTTTCGTGTAACTCTGTAATACGGTCGACGGCCTTGCCTAACAGGTCTTTAATGGACTCAAATCCTTTTTGCCCTTTAGCACCTTGCTCCGCAATTTTAAATACTTTGCTTTCAGCTGTATCAAGCAACTCATTGATATCACGCCCTTCAGTATCGAAGCCAGAATCAGCAATTTCATTGCCAATATGAATGAGCTGCCGGCGCACTGATCGTTGCCGCACAATATCTGCATAACTGACAATATTAGCCGCACTCGGAGTATCATTAGCTAGTGCAGCTAAGTAAGCCAAACCACCTACTGAGTCTAGCTCGCCTGTTTGACCCAATATTTCTGAAATAGTGACAACATCGAAGGGCTCGTCTCGCCTAGCTAACTCAGTAATGGACTCAAAAATTAACCGGTGATCTTTTCGATAAAAATCTTCAATCGATACCTTATCTGCGACTTTATCCCAGCATTGGTTATCGAGCATCAAGCCACCTAAAACAGACTGTTCAGCTTGTAGTGAGTAAGGTGGTAGACGAAGAAGGTCTTCACTGTCTTCTCCAGGATAATCGTAGTCAGGTTCTGTCATAGCGTGTGGTTAACTTTATTTATTTCGATTGTACAGTATGGCTGTTTATCTCAGGGCAAAAAAAAGGCCGGTGTCTACGACACCGGCCTTTACTCTGCACTAAAACTTAATCTTCAGCAACGACTGCCAGCTTAAGAGAGCTCACAACATCAGTATGCAAGTGAACAGGTATCTCATATTCACCCACCTGTCTAATAGAACCTTCTGATAACTTCACTTCTAATTTATCTAGTTCAACACCTTCAGCGGCACACGCTTTAATAATGTCAGATAGGCCAACAGAGCCGAAGAGCTTACCTTCTTCACCAGCTTGGTGAACAATAGATAAACTTAATGCTGCAACTGCTTCAGCTTTCTTCTGAGCTGCCACCAAACGTTCCTCGGCAGCTTTTTCTAACTCTGCTCTACGCTTTTCAAATTCTTCAATTCGATCTGCCGTTGCAAGAACTGCTTTACCATTAGGCACTAAAAAATTACGTCCAAAGCCTGATTTAACAGACACTCTATCACCTAAATTACCTAAATTCGCTACTTTTTCAAGAAGAATAACGTCCATCGTATTTATCCTATAATATTTAAAATTTAATCCAGCGTTACACTTTACTTATAAAGCGCTGCCGCCAATTCATCCAGACATCTGATAAACCAATTATAATTAAGGGC
>JAHRWG010000143.1 GCA_019090295.1 Cycloclasticus sp.
CTAAGTATCTTGCAATCACGTCTACTTCCAAATTAACCGAGTCACCCTCTTGCCGGTCACCCAACGTTGTCATTTCAAGTGTATGAGGGACAATGTTAACCGCAAACGAGACATCATCCACGGTGTTAACGGTCAAGCTAATACCATCGATACAAATTGAGCCTTTTTGTGCAACATAACGCGCTATGTCAGTCGGCATGCTAAACGTAAATCGGACAGAACGCGCATCTGCTTTGCGCTCAATAAGCTTACCAACACCGTCCACGTGACCACTCACTAAGTGCCCGCCCAAACGTGTCTGTGCCTGCAGCGCACATTCAAGATTAACCCGTGTACCCAGTGCAGTATGACCAACCGTGGTGGTCGATAAGGTTTCATTTGATACATCTGCAATAAATTCGCCCCTAGCAAGTTCAACAGCCGTCAAACAGACACCATTAACCGCAATGCTATCACCTAAGCTAGCATCGCTTAAATCCAAGCCTGCCGTTGCCACAGTTAAGCGAACGTCGCCTTGACGCTTCTCAACCCGTTTAATTGTTCCTATCGCCTGAATAATTCCAGTAAACATTTAAGAACCTCTTTTAATTTGGTACTTTAATTTAAAATCTTCACCCATACTTTCTGCCGACAGTAAATTCAACTGAATTTTATCTGCCAGCCGCGCCAAGCCGTCAATCTCAAATGCCCCACGGGCCGACTGACCTAAAATGCTTGGTGCCATATAAACAATTAACTCATCCAGCAAACCAGCGCTTAACATCGCGCCATTTAATACGGCGCCCGCCTCAACCATAACGCTATTAATTGATTGTGATGCCAACCACTTTTTAACGGCACTTAAATCAACACGGTTATCGTTGCCTTTTGGCAATACCACCACATCGCAGCCCACCTGCTTTAACGCTTTAATTTTCTGACTGTCATTATGGCTGGTCAACACAGTGACATCTAACCCACCTGACAATAAGGCTGCATCCAAGGGCATTCTCAACGCCGTATCCAGTACGGCAACCCTCACTTGTTGAACCGGTTTTCCTTCTAAACCATCCCTTGCTGTTAGCTTGGGATTATCTGCTAGAACGGTCGCAATACCCGTTAAAATTAAATCACTTTGAGCGCGAAGACGGTGTACATCCTCGCGCGAGGCAGCACCCGTTATCCACTGACTTTCACCTGTTGCCATGGCTGTTTTCGCATCCAAGCTCATTGCTACCTTAGCCATCACCCACGGCACACCATGCATCATTTTGTGACAAAACGCCTGATTTAGCGCCTGCGCCTGTGTTGCCAGCAAGCCAACGTCCACCTCAATACCAGCTTCACGTAAGCGCTGAACCCCTTGGCCAGACACTAAGGGATTAGGGTCTTGCATCGCCACCACTACCCGTTTCACACCTGCATCCATTAACGCGTTAGCGCAGGGCGGTGTTTTACCGTGATGACTACAGGGTTCGAGGGTAACATATGCTGTCGCCCCTTTTGCCTGCGGCCCTGCAGCTTTTAACGCATGAACTTCGGCATGCCCCTCACCGGCGTACTGATGCCAACCTTCAGCAATAATTTGCTCATTTTGTACAATCACGCAACCAACGCATGGATTCGGCTTAGCACTGTATTGACCCTTTTCGGCAAGCTCAAGCGCCCTTGCCATAAACAGGTTATCGTTAGCGCTAAACTCAATCATTATGGCTATTTTTTATTAACCACTCGTAACGCAGCTGCAGCAACGGGCCTGCCTTGCTCTAACGCATCAATCACTTCTCGAAAGGCATTAACATCTTCAAAGCTTTTATAAACCGATGCAAAACGGATATAAGCCACCTGATCCAGACCTTGCAGCTCATCCATCACTAATTCACCAATTTTTAATGATGGTATTTCACGCTCACCAAATGAAAGCAGCTTTTTCTTAATTCGGCTCAAAGCCGCATCAATCGCTTCGCTATCAACGGGTCTTTTCTCTAAGGCACGTAACACGCCAGCACTTAGCTTTTCTTCCCAAAATGGCTCACGGACCCCATCGCTTTTAATCACTCGGGGTAAATTCAACTCGGCCGTTTCAAATGTAGTGAAGCGTTCCTTACAGGCCATACATTCACGTCGCCTACGCACGCTATCGCCCTCACCAGCAAGGCGAGAGTCAATCACACGCGTCTCATTATCTCCGCAAAATGGGCACTGCATAACGTTAAGCCCTAGTCAGCGTAAACAGGCAAACGTTTACAAATAGCTAACACGTTTTGCTTAACCGTTTGCTGAACTGCATCGCTCTCAACATCATCTAAAATGTCACACATCCAACCAGCCAAATCTTTACTGTCTTGCTCGGTAAAGCCGCGTGTTGTAATCGCAGGTGCACCTAAGCGAATACCACTGGTCACGAAAGGTGACTGTGGATCATTCGGTACGGAGTTTTTATTGGTTGTAATATTGGCTTTTTCAAGCGCTGCTTCTGCCACTTTACCGGTTAAACCTTTATCAACTAGATCAACTAGGAATAAATGATTATCGGTTCCACCAGACACAATATTGTAACCGCGCTCAATGAACAGGTCCGCCATTGCGCTAGCGTTTACTTTTACTTGTTTTTGATAAACCGTGAATTCAGGTGACAAGGCTTCTTTGAAAGCCACTGCTTTCGCAGCAATAACGTGCATTAATGGGCCACCTTGCGTACCAGGAAAAACCATTGAATTGAGTTTCTTCTCAATCACAGGGTTGGCCTTTGCCAAAATAAGGCCGCCACGTGGGCCACGTAATGTTTTATGCGTTGTTGACGTTGTAACATCAGCAATTTGCACAGGACTTGGGTATTCACCAGCAGCCACTAAACCAGCAACGTGCGCCATATCAACGAATAAATAAGCACCTACTGAATCAGCGATATCACGGAACTTTTGCCAATCCATCACACGAGAGTATGCAGAAAAACCAGCAACAATCATTTTTGGTTTATGTTCGTTTGCTAACGCCTGAACTTCATCGTAGTCCACTTCACCGGTTTCTTCATTAAGGCCGTATTGAATAGCATTAAATACTTTACCTGAGAAATTAACTTTAGCGCCATGCGTTAAATGCCCACCATGCGCCAAACTCATTCCTAAAATAGTATCGCCTGCTTGTAACAACGCAAAGTAAACAGCTGCATTAGCTTGCGAACCCGCATGCGGTTGTACATTGGCATAATCTGCACCAAACAACTTTTTAACACGGTCAATGGCTAGCTGCTCAGCAATATCAACATACTCACAACCGCCGTAATAACGCTTACCAGGATACCCTTCGGCATACTTATTGGTTAGCATTGAACCTTGCGCCTGCATCACACGAGGACTCGCGTAGTTTTCAGAGGCAATCAGCTCAATATGATCTTCTTGGCGTTGCTCTTCTTTTTGAATAGATGCCCAAAGTTCATCATCAAACCCTTCAATCGTCATGCTTTTGTTGTACATTTAATCGCCCTTTGCTAGTGCAAGCCCCTTAAAAAGGCCTACTGAATTATTTAAACCCGATATTTTACATCATCTTGTACTTTGAACGCTATATTTAGCGACAAAAACACAAGTAAGGCTATTCAAAACACCCATGCTAAGTAATACTATGGCGCATAAAAATCAATTCACAATGGACACATCATGGCTCAATATATCTTTTCAATGAACCGCGTTAGCAAGGTCGTCCCGCCTAAGCGCCAAATACTAACTGATATTTCTCTGTCTTTTTTCCCTGGCGCAAAAATTGGTGTCCTCGGTTTAAATGGTTCAGGTAAATCGACCTTATTAAAAATAATGGCTGGGTTAGACACTGAGATAGAAGGCGAAGCTACCCCACAGGCTGGCATTAAAATAGGTTACTTATCACAAGAACCTCAATTAGACGAAAGTAAAGATGTTCGTGGCAATATCGAGGATGCACTGGGCGACCTCACCTCTGCTCAGGCCGAGTTAGACGCGGTTTACGCAGCCTATGCTGAACCCGATGCTGACTTCGACGCATTAGCCGCCAAACAAGCCGAGCTAGAAAACATTCTTCAGGCCAATGATGGGCACGATACCGAGCGTACCATGGAAATTGCCGCTGATGCCCTGCGCCTACCACCTTGGGATGCCGATGTCAGCAAGCTATCCGGTGGTGAGAAACGCCGTGTTGCACTGTGTAAGTTATTGCTTTCAAAGCCCGATATGTTATTGCTTGATGAGCCCACCAACCATTTAGATGCAGAATCGGTTGCTTGGTTAGAACGCTTCCTACACGACTACACCGGCA
>JAHRWG010000144.1 GCA_019090295.1 Cycloclasticus sp.
ACAGTGGTTCGTTAATAAGTACCGTACAAATGCATGAAGTAAAAAGGCAGGTAAAAAAAAGCGAAGCATCACTGCCTCGCTTTTTTCTATAAATGGAAGCTTAATTACTCGCTTCGAAAACTTTATTTAAAGTTTATCAGCATTTTTAGTTAAGTACTCAGCAACGCCAGCAGGAGAATCTTTCATGCCGCTGTCACCTTGAGTCCATCCAGCCGGACAAACTTCACCATGCTCTTCATGGAATTGAAGCGCATCAACCATACGTAACATTTCATCAACATTACGGCCTAATGGAAGGTCGTTGACAACTTGGTGACGAACATCGCCATTAGCATCAATTAAAAATGAACCACGGAAGGCAACACCACCGGCTGATTCAACGTCGTAATCTTTACAGATTGAATGTGTAATGTCAGCAACTAATGTGTAACGGACTGGGCCAATTCCACCATCGTTGATGGCTGTGTTACGCCATGCATTATGAGAAAAGTGTGAGTCAATTGATACGCCGATAACTTCAACGCCTCTTTTCTTAAACTCTTCAATACGGTGGTCGAAAGCAATTAATTCAGATGGACAAACAAAAGTAAAATCAAGCGGGTAAAAGAATACAACCGCCTGTTTGCCTTTAATCGCATCAGATAAAGTAAATGAATCAACGATGCTGCCATCACCTAGTACTGCTGGGGCTGTAAAATCTGGGGCTTTTTTGCCGACTAAAACGCTCATTAGTGTCTCCTGTTAATAAAACTAAGTATGTACTCGGATTGAGTTGGAACGAAATATAATAGCTTGTTATGAGGCTATCTTGTAGAAAATATTAGCATTATTTAAAGTGAGTTTAAAAGGGCATAACTTGGTAGCTATATTTTTAACTTTTTAGGTGCTCGTTGTGAGCAGTAGCATCTATATAGTCAGGTGTCTGATGCGCAATTGTATGACTGATGCTGATCTGAGAGCTTTAGTTCTTTCGATGCATTAATGCTAGTTTATAATTCAAATTTTTCATGTAAGGTTGGGATTTTAACCTCTGTATCTTTTAAGGTACTCGCTAACTGAATCATGCTTTTTTCTTCGCCGTGGACTAGGTAGGTTGTAGCTGGTTGACCCGTTTTAGAATGCCACTCCACTAATTCAGCTTGGTCGGCATGGGCTGAAAAGCCGCCGATGGTATGGATGCTTGCACGAACAGGTATGTCTTCGCCAAATATCTTTACGGACTTTGCACCATCAATAATCTTTCTTGCCAGCGTTCCATAGGCTGCAAAGCCGACAAAAACGATGCTGCATTTTTTATTCCATATATTGTGTTTTAAATGGTGGCGAACCCGGCCGCCTGTACACATACCTGATCCCGCCATAATAATAGCACCGGCATCAATTTGACTAATAGACATCGATTCAGATGTTTCGCGGGTGAAATGTAAGCCACTGAAATTAAAAGGATCCTCTTTATTGTTAAACAGATTAAGTGTTTCAGCGTTATAGCACTCTGAATGACGTTTAAAAATTTCAGTGGCCGAAATAGCCATTGGAGAATCAAGAAATACATGAGCAAAATGGTGTACTTTATTGTGCTTAATGCCTTCTCGTAAGAAATATAAAATTTCCTGAGCCCGTTCCATGGCAAAGGTTGGGATAATGACGTTGCCACCATGCCCAATAGTCTCGTTTATGACACTATATAACTCTTCAATAGATGGTTGTAGCTGCTTGTGTAAACGGTCTCCATAGGTTGACTCCATAACAACGACGTCAACATTTGGAGGTGTTGCTGGGTTATTTAGAATTGCGCGGTTGCTGTAGCCAAGGTCACCCGAAAATAACACGTTTTTATGGGTACCATTTTCTTCTAATTCTAGAAAAATACTGGAAGAGCCAAGGATGTGTCCAGCGTCGAGGAAGGTAGCTTTAATCCCAGGAGCCAATTGTTCAGGAGTATTGTAGCAAGCTCGGCGCCCAAAAAACTCAAGGCTATTGAGTGCATCGAGGGTGGTATAAAGAGGTGGGGCGACCGTAGCTAAGTTATTGCGGCGCCTTTTTGCTTTACGGAGTTGATAGGCTGCTTCCTCCTCTTGAAGGCCGGCTGAATCCAACATAACTAGTCGGGCCAGTTCAACGGATGCGGCGGTCGTAATGACGGCACCTTTAAACCCTTTTTTTGTAAGTAAAGGGATGCGACCGCAGTGATCTAAGTGTGCATGCGTCAATAAAAGAAAGTCAATTGAGCTAGGGTCAAAGCCAAAGTCATGCGTGTTTTCTTCGACTAATTCATGTCCACCCTGATAAAGCCCGCAGTCAATAAGTATACGTTTTTCACCACACTCAATAAGATGGCATGAGCCGGTAACGCCTTTAGCTGCGCCGTGAAATGAAATTTTCATTAAACGTCTCCATTTTAGTGGGGGTGCTGCTCAATAAATGGCTGTGAAATTTTGAGCTATTGGTTTAGGGTAAATAAAATTAGGCAGGTGTTCATGTTAAAAATACAACCTTGTTTCGTCCTGTTTCCTTAGCTTGGTATAAGGCCTTGTCGGCACGCGCAATAAAGGATTCTGCGTCATCTTTGACAGAGAGGCTTGCAATGCCAGCAGAAAGAGTAACCTGTCCAAGCGTGTCATGAGACCCTTTTCTTTGCAATTTACTATTGGCCATGGCGATTCGAACTTTGTTTGCCAGTAATTGAGTATCCTCAGCTGAAACACCTTCTAGTATGACAGTGAACTCTTCACCACCATAACGCGATATGAAGTGTTTTTCTTCAATAAGTTGGGTCATTAATGATGAAATATAGCGAATGACGCGGTCACCGACTAAATGGCCAAAATTGTCATTGATTCGTTTAAAATGATCAATATCAATGATAATAAGGGTAACTTCTGTGGCCTCATTACTAGTCATTACGCGTTTCATTTTTTGATCAAAAGCACCGCGGTTTTTTAAGCCAGTTAACGCATCCTGTTCTGCAGCTTCCTTAACTAAGGCTAACTCAGTTTTCAACTTGGTTATTTCCT
>JAHRWG010000145.1 GCA_019090295.1 Cycloclasticus sp.
ATGAATTGCCCATCGAAGAAAGTAAGGGGATTTTCCAAGGACGTACATTACGTTTTATTGAGCCCAATGACGGTATATGCTTTGAGCTGTATAGTCAGCAGTATAAGCGGGGAACTAGTTATCAGCCAACTGTCAGTAAAATTGCTCGTTTGGGTCATGTAGTGGTGAGTTTTTCTGATTGGGATGCTTCAATTAAGTTCTTTAGAGACGTGATGAATTTTGATACATCAGATTCCATAGATGGTTTTATAAACTTTATGCGTTGTTTCCCTAACCCTTATCACCATACATTTGGTGTGAGTAATGCGAAATTAAGAGGCGATAAACCGGGTTTACACCATGTTAACTTTATGGTGACAGACATGGATGATATTGGGCGTGCTTTAAATAGAATGCCAGAAAATGAGATACCGATTGTCTTTGGCCCAGGCCGTCACCCGCCCTCAGGCAGTATTTTTTATTATTTCCTAGATCCCGATGGAATGACGGTTGAATACAGTTTTGGTATGGAAGAGTTTCCTGAGCATAATCCGCGCAAACCAAGGTCGTTAGAACCACGGCCAGACTCCGGTGATTACTGGGGCGGTTTACCAACAGAAGATTGGGCTCAACGAGGTGATATTTTACCGGCTAAGCCACAGTTGACTGGCAAGTTACTTTAGAAAATCTGGTTAATTATATTAAGGGTTTACAGTGATTATTGATGTCCACACTCATGTAGTTCCTGAGAACTTTCCAGCATATGCAGGCAATAATGCAGCTACTCGATGGCCATCAATGGGCTGTTGTGATCAGCCTCATCATCGGTCAGTTTTAATTGGCGGTAAAACATTTCGAGAGGTAAGCCACCATTGCTGGGACATGGGGCAGCGTTTGCTTGATATGAAGGAAGAAGGCATTGATCGACAGGTTTTGTCACCAATGCCAGAGCTTCTGTCTTATTGGTTTGACTTAGATGATGCGGTGCGTATGTGTGAGCATATGAATCATAGTATTGCTAGCATGGTGAACAGTTCACCTGAATCGTTTTATGGCCTAGGGATGGTCCCTTTGCAAGACCCTAAACGTGCAGCGCAGGAGATGTCACGTTTACGCGCGGACTATGGCTTGCTAGGCATTGAGGTAGGTACGAATATTAACGGTCGGCCTATAGGTGACCCTTTCTTTGAGCCGATTTTTGAAGCAGCAGTTGAGCATGGGTTATCAATCTTTATTCATGCCCTACATCCTGCGGGTGTGGAGCGTATTATAGGTCCGCCAGCGATGTCAGCATTGGTTGCCTTTCCAAATGAAACAGCTTTTGCCGCGGCTTCCTTAGTCAGTGGGGGAATGTTAACCAAGTACCCTGAGTTACGGATAGGGCTTAGTCATGGTGGTGGTGGTTTTGCCATGATGTTGCCGCGGATGATGCAAGGCTGGGAAACGATGGGCCGCCATCTATTTACCGAGTCGCCGATAGATATTGCTCGGCGGCTCTACTACGATACATTGGTATACGACAACCAAACACTTAAGTACTTAATTGATTCGTTTGGTATTAAGCAGTTGATGCTAGGGTCAGATTATCCTTTTGTGATTCGTGAAAAGTCACCGGGTCAACGAATAGAATCCTTAGGGCTTACTCATGACGAAAAAACGTTACTTCAATCCGCAAATGCGCAACGTTTTTTAGCTTGTATTAGTTAAGAAACACATCCTTTTGAGTGCGGAATATTTTAAAGGCCAACACCTTAACCAGTAATGGCTCATGAGAGTTATTCAATAATAATAAAAATGATTAATTTAGGAGTGAACAATGAAGATTGAAGCAGCCATCGTGCGAGAAAGTAAAGGACCATTTAAGCTAGAGACCTTGGCGTTAGCTGAGCCATCGGATGACCAAATTTTAGTTAAAATAGTGGCTACTGGCTTATGCCATACAGACTTAACCTGTCGGGACCAAGCTTATCCAGTACCGCTACCAATGGTTTTTGGTCATGAAGGATCGGGCGTTGTTGAAAGGGTGGGTAAGAATGTTACTAAAGTTCAACCCGGTGACCACGTTGTTTTAACTTTTTACACCTGTGGAAAATGCGAGGCTTGTCTAAGTGGTGAGCCTGCACGTTGTGAAGCTGCTTTTGAGCCTAATTTTCTAGGGAAAGCAGTGGATGGTAGTTGTACGATCCATGATCATGCAGGTGAAGAAATAGGTTCCAGTTTCTTCGGGCAATCATCGTTCGCTAATTATGCTCTTTCATATGAGAGAAATACTATAAAAGTGCCTAAAGATGTTCCCTTAGAGCTATTAGGGCCTTTAGGTTGTGGTGTGCAAACGGGGGCTGGTTCGGTTCTTAATGCGCTAAACCCACCAGCAGGAAGCTCAATTGCTGTTTTTGGTGCAGGAGCAGTTGGGCTGTCGGCAGTTATGGGAGCAGTAGTCGCCAACTGTACGATGATTATTGCTGTTGATGTTAAAGAAAACCGTTTAGAGCTGGCAAAAGAACTAGGGGCGACACATGTTATTAATGCAAGTGAGGTTGACCCCATTGAAGAAATTAAAAAATTAACAGGTGGCTCAGGGATCGCTTACGTGCTCGAAACCAGTGGGGTACCTGCTGTATTGGTTCAAGCGATACATTGTTCCAAGCCAGGGGCGGAAATAGGCATAGTTGGCTCGCCAGCGTTGGGGGTGACCATTCCTATGGATGTTAGCTTCATGCTAGACAATCGCACGTTACGAGGGATCATACAGGGGCAATCTAATTTTGATATTTTTATCCCCCGTTTAGTTGAGTTATATAAGCAGGGCAAGTTCCCCTTTGATAAATTGATAACGTTTTATGAGTTTGACCAAATCAATCAAGCAGCTGCCGATTCGGAAAAAGGAACAACGCTTAAAGCAGTGATGCGTCTTCCCCAGTAGTTACTTATAAGGTATTAAAAAACCGGCGTTATATAACGCCGGTTTTTTTATGCTGATGTTTTTGTCATGCTACTTACTATGGCTATAACCTCAGCCTTTTTAAGAGTACTCATTTATTAAGGCTTACCAGTTAACGGCTATTGGTGATGTGAGAGCTTTGTATGACGACATCATTTTTCCTCGCCTTGTCGGATTATTAATTTAATCAAACGATACCTATAAAGCCCTGTTGAGAGCGCTTTTTCATTGTTATTGTTATTTTACTGCCGTTTCTCATTTTTTAGACACAACTTGACTGCGGCAGTGATAACCCACGCTTGAGATGATATGCCGCGCAC
>JAHRWG010000146.1 GCA_019090295.1 Cycloclasticus sp.
AATGAAATAGATCCTAGAGAAGCGACCGTAGCAACAATAGGCTTGCTGCGAGAACTAGGTTTTAATCGAATCAGCTTTGGGGTCCAAGATTTTGATCCAAAGGTTCAAAAAGCCGTTAACCGTATCCAAACTGAGAAACAAACGTTTTCTATGTTAGACGCGGCAAGGTCAGCAGGGTTTCAATCCACTAATATAGATTTAATTTATGGACTGCCATTGCAAACGGTGGCTTCTTTTTCGGTAACACTTGATAAAGTGCTGGCCGTGGAGCCAGAGCGCTTATCGGTTTTTAATTATGCGCACTTACCTAAGATGTTTAAGGTGCAGCGGCAAATGAACGAAGCGGATATGCCCACGGCCGAGGAAAAGCTGGATATTTTACAAATGATCATTTCACGTTTAATTGACGCGGGGTATGTATATATTGGTATGGATCATTTTGCAAAACCAAATGATGAATTGGCCATTGCACAACGAGACGGGCGTTTATATAGGAATTTCCAAGGTTACTCCACGCACTCTGAATGCGACATGGTTGGTTTTGGGGCAACATCAATAGGTCGAGTTGGTGATGCGTACGTACAAAACATCAAAGACTTAGGGGCGTATCAGACTGCAGTAAACGAAGGGCAGTTACCTGTATTAAAGGGAATGGTAATGAGTGCCGATGATAAAATTAGAGGGGCTATTATCAGCCAACTAATGTGTCATTTCGAATTGAACTTTGAAGACATCGAGCGTGCCTATAACATTAACTTTACTGGTTATTTTGAGCAGACACTCTCTCAGTTACAGCAAATGGAAACGGATGGCCTGTTAAGTTTATCCACGCAAGGTATTCGCGTAACCCCTGCTGGTCGTTTATTGATAAGAAATATTTGCATGGTCTTTGACCATTATCTGGATACTAAGAAGAAGCAGTTTTCAAAAGTGATTTGAAAACTGTTCAGGGATTAGGCTTTTTTTTTCGCTTGGACCACTTTTTTAACACAAACCAGCGCCAAAAAACGCGAACGAATAAATAGCCTAATGCCGAGGTGAGCGTCGCCAGAAATAAACAGCCGAGTAAAAAAGGCTGCCAATTGTGTTCTAGGCTAGCTAATATTGTACCAAAAGAACTGTTTGGGTTTGATGGCTCAACGGGCAAGTTCATTAACCAGCTACCGGTGCGGTAAGCAGCATAAAAGATAGGCGGCATCGTAACAGGGTTAGTGATCCACACAGTTCCAACTGATACAGGTAGATTGACTCGCAGCAGAATAGCTAAGGCGGCGGCAAATAGCATCTGAGTGGGTAACGGGACAAAAGCAATAAATAGACCGACAGCAATGGCACCAGCAAATGAACGACGGTTTAAATGCCATAAATTTTGGTCATGAAGCAAGGAACCAAATACTTTTAAGTGTTTATTGTCCTTAATGGTTTTATGACTTGGAAAGTATTTTTTTATCAGTCTTTTTGGCATATGGTAGTAATTATACTCTCAAAATAGTATAGCAAAGCATGGATGCAGCTAAATGAATGACGTGCAATTGAAAATATTGTTATTTTGCCTAGGGGTATGCTCTCTTCAGTGGTTAAGCGGTTTGCCTAATGTGGCTGTTTTAGCGTTGTTAGGGCTTCTACTGCTTGCTCTTTACCCGTGGTTAAAGATGTTTAGTCTTTTAATGTTAGGCTTTATTTGGGCAGCTACTTACGCCATCTCCATAGAAAACACTCAACTCCCGTCAATTTTAGAAGGTCAAGATATTCTTGTCCATGGAAGAGTGATTGATTTACCCGCCAATGAAAAAACGTCTACCCGTTTTTTATTTAAGGTCGATACGGTAATAGCACCTAAAAATATAGAAAACTTTCCCAAAATCATAAAATTAAATTGGTATGAAAAAGGCAAAGTATTGGCGTCCTCAGAAACCTGGCAGTTTCTGGTGAAGCTAAAGCGGTCACATGGCTTGGCTAATCCACATGGGTTTGATTATGAAAAATGGCTTTTCCAGCAAAATATTGGGGCAACGGGCTATGTTAGAAGTAGCCTTCAAAACAAACGTTTAGCCTCTAGTGATAATTGGCGAATAGGTGGCTGGAGAGAAGCTGTTAGACGGTATTTAGATAAGAGTAATAACGAGCATATAGGTGTTATTAAAGCGCTGGTGTTGGGTGACCGTAATGGTATTAGCGCTGAACAATGGCAAGTGTTTCGCAAAACTGGTACCTCCCATCTTATTGCTATTTCAGGGCTACATATTGGATTAGTCAGTACGCTGATGTTTGGCTTTGTGCGCCGTTTGATGCTTGTCTTTCCGAGCATAGCGAGGCACGCAATTCGTTTTGCTTGTATAGCCAGTTTTGTATCAGCTTTTTTATATGCGGCGCTAGCAGGCTTTTCAGTGCCGACTCAACGCGCACTGGTCATGGTTAGCCTAGTATTAGGAGGCGTCTTTTGGCAGCGGCATTACAAGCCCTCGCAGGTGATTATAATAGCCATACTGTTGGTGCTTTTGTATGACCCACTTGCGCTGATGTCACCCGGTTTTTGGCTGTCCTTTGCAGCAGTCGGCATTATTTTATTCGCACTAGTGGGGAGACTGAATAAACCTACTTTTATTGCTCAATTGGTTAAAACTCAATGGGCAGTGAGCATTGGCTTACTTCCATTAGGGGTGTATTTTTTCCAGCAAACATCCGTGGCATCCCCGTTAGCTAATATCATAGCCGTGCCCTGGGTTAGTTTTGCCGTCGTTCCTTTGTTAATCATTGTTATGCCGCTTGCGCTCATTAATGAAAACGTAGCCATTAAAGGCATAGAATGGGTTGGTGATCTATTGGGCTTTTTATGGCGTTACTTACAGTATTTAGCTGATAGCGAATACGCCTATTTATCCATTCCAACTGTCTCAATTTGGGCGTGCTTAGCCGCTCTAATAGGTGGCGTTATAATTTTGTTGCCAAAGGGGTTTATTCCTAAACCGCTGGCTTGCCTGTTGTTTTTACCCTTGGTGTTTCCAATGAAAGCATCTGAACTAGGCACGGCAGAGTTTTCTGCAACTTTATTAGATGTTGGACAGGGGTTATCCGTTGTTATTCGAACGTCTAATCACACTCTCGTTTTTGACACAGGTGCTAAATACAGTGATAAAAGCGAT
>JAHRWG010000147.1 GCA_019090295.1 Cycloclasticus sp.
CGTTTAGGCTTAAGAAAGTAAAGTTAATTAATAGGCAGGCATAAATAGTGAATCTAGTAAAAAAAGAATTTCAATTTGGTGACCAAGTTGTTAAGTTTGAAACGGGCGAAGTGGCACGTCAAGCTGATGGCGCGGTATTGGTAGAAATAGATGGAACCATCGTATTGGTAACAGCTGTTGGTAAACGTGAAGGTGGTGAAAATAATTCATTTTTCCCATTAACGGTTAACTACCAAGAAAAAACTTATGCTGCGGGTAAAATCCCCGGTGGCTTTTTCAAGCGTGAAGGTCGTCCAAGTGAAAAAGAAACACTAACATCACGACTTATCGATCGCCCAATTCGCCCATTGTTTCCAAAAGGATACAAAAACGAAACGCAAATTATTGCAACGGTTGTGTCATTAAACCCAGAAGTCGATCCTGATATTCCTGCTTTATTGGGTGCTTCTGCAGCACTGGCTATTTCAGGCTTGCCATTTGACGGCCCTATTGGTGCTGCTCGTGTGGCTTATATCGATGGTGAATATGCACTTAACCCATTAAAGTCTGACTTGGAAAAGTCTAAACTAGACCTCGTGGTTGCAGGTACAAGTGATGCGGTCTTAATGGTTGAATCAGAAGCTGATTGCTTACCTGAAGATGTCATGCTTGGTGCGGTGACATTTGGTCACGAGCAAATGCAAGCTGCCATTACTGCTATTAATGAGTTGGCTGCTGAAACAGGCAAGCCTCGCATGGAGTGGACGGCACCTGAAGTAAACCAAACATTGGTAGAAAAGGTTGCGGACTTAGCTAATGCTGGCATCGCAGATGCGTATACTGTATTAGTTAAACTTGACCGTCAGGTTAAATTAAAAGAAGTTCGTAATGCTGTTATTGCACAACTAGAAGACGAAGATAAAGATGAAGTTAAAGATATCTTCTCATCACTCGAAAAGAAACATGTTCGTAGTTTGGTGCTTTCAACAAAACTTCGTATTGATGGACGTGACTTGGAAACGGTTCGACCTATTCATGTACGCACAGGTGTTTTACCTCGTGCACACGGTTCAGCTTTGTTTACACGTGGAGAAACACAAGCACTGGTTGTTGCGACATTGGGAACTGACCGTGACGCACAAATGATTGATGCTGTTGAAGGCGAATACCGTGATAGCTTTATGTTGCATTACAACTTTCCTCCTTACTGTGTTGGTGAAACAGGTTTTGTTGGTTCACCAAAAAGGCGTGAAATTGGACATGGTCGCCTAGCAAAACGCGGCATGATGGCTGTATTACCTAGCCAAGAAGACTTCTCATACGTTCTTCGGGTTGTGGCTGAAGTGACTGAGTCAAACGGTTCAAGTTCAATGGCCAGTACCTGTGGTACAAGTCTTGCGTTGATGGATGCCGGTGTGCCAACTAAAGCTCCAGTTGCAGGTATTGCAATGGGTCTTATCAAAGAAGGCGATGACTACGCAGTATTGTCGGATATCTTGGGTGATGAAGATCACTTAGGTGATATGGACTTTAAAGTATCAGGCACAGACTCAGGTGTAACAGCACTACAAATGGATATTAAAATCCAGGGCATTACACCAGAAATTATGTCTAAAGCGCTTGAGCAAGCTAAAGGCGGTAGACTGCATATTTTAGAAAACATGAATGCAGAATTGTCGACAGCACGTAATGAAATGTCTGATTTTGCACCTCGTATTTTAACGTTGAAAATTGACCCAGCTAAAATTCGTGATGTTATTGGTAAAGGTGGTGTAACCATCCGAGCTATTACTGAAGAAACAGGCGCGGCTATTGATATTACTGATGATGGCTTAGTTAAGGTTGCATCAGTAGATCGTGTAGCAGGTGAGAAAGCACTTAAGCGTATTGAAGACATCACTGCTGAAGTTGAAGTGGGTCGTATTTATGAAGGTAAAGTTGTTCGCTTGATGGACTTTGGTGCATTTGTATCAATCTTGCCTGGTAAAGATGGACTTGTTCATATTTCTCAAATTTCAGAAGACCGTGTTGAAAAGGTTAGCGATAAGCTTTCTGAAGGCGATGTTGTGAAAGTTAAAGTGCTAGAAGTGGATCGTCAAGGACGTGTTCGTTTAAGCATGAAAGACGTTGATGCTGCTAAATAAGTAGGTCAATAGCTTAGGTGAGTAATATGCGGGTTATAAAAAAGTATCCGAATCGTCGTTTATACGATACAGATATTAGTAAATATGTAACATTGAGCGATGTACGGAAACTTATCATTGATAATATACCTGTAAAGGTTGTTGATGCTAAAACCAAGGAAGATTTGACTCGAAGTGTTTTACTGCAGATTATCCTTGAGCAAGAAGAAGATGGGGCACCCATCATGAGTGCGCAGATGTTAGAGCAATTAATACGCTTTTATGGGGACCCTCTTCAAACTAACTTTGCAAGTTACCTAGAAAACTCAGTCAAGCTTATTGCTGATCAACGTGTCAAAGTAAGAGGTAAGTTAGAACAAGTTGCTGACCCTTTAACGTTTATGTCCTCGTTAGCTAATAGGAATATGGAAGTATTTAAAGAAATGCAAGATAGTTTGTTTAGTCGAATGCTTAGCACTAAGAGTGATACAGCTGACGACAAAGACTAACGGTGTTAATTAAGACAAAAAGGCCTCATTTATGAGGCCTTTTTTATGGAAGTGACATTTATTACATACTGAGGTCTAATCAAGAAAATCTGACAGCATGGTAGAAATGGATAAGATTAAAGACAGTCAAGTATTTGACCATGTAGCTTACTTAAATAAGCTTACTTCTAAACCCGGTGTTTATCAAATGATGGATAAACAGGACCGGTGTATTTATGTTGGCAAGGCTAAAAACCTTAAAAATAGAGTGGGCTCTTACTTTAATAAGAGTAATAAGGATGTAAGAAAAAAACTGATGGTGTCGCATATTCATCAGATTGATGTGGTGATTACGCACACAGAAGGCGAGGCATTACTGCTAGAAAATCAACTTATTAAACGCTTTAAGCCACGTTATAACATTTGCCTTAGGGATGATAAAACATACCCTCATATTTACCTATCTTCTTTACAAGAGTTCCCAAGGTTGAGTTTTCACCGAGGGGCTAAAAAAGCAAAAGGGCAGTATTTTGGGCCATACCCTAGTGCCGGTGCAGTACGAGATAGTCTAAATGTATTGCAAAAACTTTTTCCTGTGCGGCAGTGTGATGACAGCTTTTTTAAAAATAGATCAAGGCCATGTCTGCAGTATCAGATCAAGCGCTGTTCAGCACCCTGTGTAGGCCTAATAAGTGCAAGTGACTATTCCGATGATGTAAAAAATACAAGCCTTTTTTTGGAGGGGAAAAGTAAGCGACTGATTAATAGTTTGGTCGATAAAATGGAGCATGCTGCAAAGGAATTGATGTTTGAAAAGGCTGCGCAAATAAGAGACCAAATTGCCCAGTTAAGAAAAGTATTAGAGCGCCAATATGTTAGTGGGCAAGAAGGTGAGTTGGATGTGATTGCGTGCGACATTAAAGGTAATGTTGCTTGTGTTCAAGTTTTCTTTATCAGGAAGGGGCAAAATTTAGGTAACCGAGTTTTCTTTCCTAAAATGCCGGCAGGGAAAACGGAGGCAGAAGTGCTGGCGGCTTTTATATTGCAGTTTTATCTAGATAAAACCTTGCCAAAAGAAATCATAATGAGTCATGCCATTGCCGAGTTTGATTTAACACAGCAAGTTCTTAATAAAAAAGCCGGACGTATTGTTGCCTTGGTATTTACCCCAAGAGGCCGCAGGGCACACTGGTTAAAAATGGCGTCCAATAATGCTCAAATGGCATTAAAACAAAAGGTTACTAGTAGGGAAACGACTCGAGATAGGTTGTCGACACTTTCTAAATTACTTGGGCTAGATACGATCGCTAAACGAATGGAGTGTTTTGACATTAGTCATCTGCAGGGTGACCAGACGGTGGCCTCTTGTGTTGTTTATAATGAAGACGGCCCTTTGAAAGCTGATTATCGGCGTTTTAATATTTCTGGAGTGACGGCGGGTGATGACTACGCCGCCTTAGCACAAGCCGTTACTAGACGTTTTATTCGTGCGATGAATAAAGAGCACCCTATGCCAGACATTCTCATTATTGATGGTGGGCAAGGCCAAGTAAGTAGTGTATTGAATGCGTTGAATGAGATTAATGTACCAGGTTTATTTGTGATCGGTATTTCAAAAGGAACAGACCGAAAAGTCGGGATGGAAAAAATCTATCGAGCAACGGATGGGCAGTTACTAATTTTTGATGCTGACGAGCCTGCGCTTTTACTATTGCAGCATATTAGAGATGAAGCGCACCGTTTTGCCATCAGTGGGCATAGGCAACAGCGGGCCAAAGCTAAAAAAAGGTCGGTCCTAGAGTCAGTTGAGGGGCTGGGCCCGAAACGCCGCCAGGTTCTCCTGAAACAGTTTGGTGGTTTGCGTGAAATACAGTCTGCAGGGGTGGAAGATCTTTGCACTGTAACCGGTATTAATAAAGCGCTAGCGCAGCGAATATATGACCGCTTTCATGACGGTTAGGTCTAGTATTAGTGGTATCATACTTAAAAAATGAGTACGATTTTGCCGAATGACGTTTAATATTCCCACACTACTGACCCTGTTTCGGATTTTTTTAATCCCCATTATGGTGATTGTTTTCTACCTACCTTTTGAGCATGCGCGTATGTGGTGTACGTTGATTTTTCTTTTAGCGTCGATAACAGATTGGTTCGATGGCTACTTGGCAAGAAAGCTAAATCTTCAGACAGCCTTTGGGGCTTTTTTAGACCCTGTTGCAGATAAGTTAATGGTGGTGGTTATCTTAGTGCTGGTTGTACAGGCCGACCCAACTATTTACGTTGCTATTCCGGCGGCGATTATCATTGGTCGTGAAGTCACCGTTGCCTCGCTTCGTGAGTGGATGGCTGAGTTAGGTCAGCGTTCTCTCATAAAAGTTAGCGCATGGGGAAAGTACAAAACAGGCTTTCAAATGTTTTCGATTCTATGCTTGTTGTACCAAGCAAGTCTCGTTGGAATTCCAGTTAGGTTACTCGGTTTAATTTCAATATATATAGCATCGGCACTCACCATTTGGTCAATGTGGCAATATATTAAGATTGCTTGGCCCCAATTCAAAAATAACTGAGATTGGTGCTTGACACTTTCTCTAGTCTGGTTAGAATACACGCCTTCAAGTAAAGCGGGAATAGCTCAGTGGTAGAGCACAACCTTGCCAAGGTTGGGGTCGCGAGTTCGA
>JAHRWG010000148.1 GCA_019090295.1 Cycloclasticus sp.
AAGAGACAGGCGTTCGAGTTAAACCTGAACGGAAACCGGCTAAGTGGCTACCACCATCACGTTGCGGAATGTTATTGGTGTAGCAAAAAATATTTTCTTGGTACGAATCATTCCATTGCAAGGCTACTTCAACGTTTACGTCATTTTTAGTTACATTGATATAAACAATCTTCTCGTGAATCGGTGATTTGTTTTTATTAAGGTGGCTAACAAAAGCTTTAATCCCACCTTCATATTCAAACACCTCTTCGTCAGCTGTTCGCTCATCTGATAAGCGAATGCGGACACCTGAATTTAAAAATGATAATTCACGTAAGCGCTTTGCCAGTAAATCAAAATGAAATTCAATATCACTAAAGGTATTAACACTTGGTTTAAAACGTATGCTTGTGCCCGTTTTACTAGAGTCCCCAATAACTTTTAGTGCCTCAACCGGCTCACCATTTTGGTATTTTTGGTAATGAACATGCCCTTCACGCTTAATTGTAAGCTCTAACTCATCGGACAAGGCATTAACCACCGACACCCCAACACCGTGTAAACCGCCCGACACTTTATATGCGTTGTCATTAAATTTACCACCAGCATGTAGCACAGTCATAATAACTTCTGCGGCTGACCGCCCTTCATCAGGGTGAATATCTACGGGTATACCACGACCATCATCTGTGATGGTTACCGAGTTATCAACATGGATAACAACCCCCACTTCCGAACAATGGCCTGCCAATGCTTCATCGATAGAATTATCCACCGCCTCAAACACCATATGATGCAAACCAGAACCATCATCCGTGTCCCCAATGTACATACCTGGTCTTTTTCGTACGGCATCTAAGCCTTTTAAAACCTGAATATTGGAAGAGTCGTAGGTTTGTTCTTTTTTATCTTCGCTCACTTAGTGTTCCTCTTGTTCAATTTTTCCATGTTTCACGTGAAACACCTTTGAATCATTTTCTTCAATGTATTCTAAAAATAAATCTTTATTTGTTGTCGTTAAGAAAACCTGTGTATTCATATTAATTAAAAACAACATAATTTTTTTAAAGCTTTCCGTATCTAACTCTGCCGCTAAATCATCCACTAAAACACAGACTGACTTGGTGCTTAACTCACTCATTATTTTAACTTGAGCTAAATACAAAGAAATAACCAGTAACTTCATCTGCCCTCTGGAAAGGTAATCTTGAACGGGTAGCTTATTCAAGATAATACGAAAATCAGATTTTTGTGGGCCAACCGTTGTATACCCAAATTGCGTGTCGCGTACTTTTGTTTTACGTAACGCCTCATAAAGCGATGTCTCTTTTTCCCAGCCTTTTAAGTAACGAATACTAAAACCAGTTTCATTCATGACTAAGCCCGTTATCTCTATTAGAGAGGCTTCAAGTTTTTGAATGTATTTTTCGCGCTCATTACTTAACAGTATACCGTATTCGGACAGTTTATTATCCCAACTATCTAAAGTATCTAACTGCTTAAGTTTTAACAACTTGTTTCGTTGCTTTAAAAGCTGATTAAATCGTTTATGGGTTTCAATAAACTCATGTTTCACGTGGAACACACCCCAGTCAACAAATGACCGTCGTGGTGCTGAGCCATTCTCAAGTAGGGTTTGAGATTCTGGGCGAATTAAATGCGCATAAAATAGGCGTGATAATTCAGATGATTTTTTCTGGCTTTTACCGTCAACTCTTATGATAGTGCTTGAGCTATCTTTTTTTACAGCCAGTTTATGCTGTACTGCTTGCTCAGTTAATTGCGCATACACCATTAAGTGTAACTGTGATTTATTAATAACCTTTTTTATATTATGCGTTCTAAATGACCGCGCCCTACTAAGCAAATAAAGGGATTCTAAAATACTTGTTTTTCCACTGCCATTGGGGCCAATAATAATATTTAGCCCACCCGATGGTTTAAGTTGAGCCGTATCAATATTCCTAACCCCTTTGATATGAACATCAACTAAACTCATACAAAAAACAGGTTATATGCGCATTGGCATAATTATAAAGCAGGAACTATCATCATTTGGGTTTTGTAATAAACAACTGCTATTGGTGTCCGTAAATGAAATATGCACCATCTCTGACTCAATAACATTAAGCGCATCCATTAAATAGCTAGCATTAAAACCCATACTAATAGCTTCACCTGTGTAGTCAACAACCACCTCTTCTTCCGCTTCGTCTTGCTCTGGGTTATTTGCATTAATGGTCATTAATTGGTCGGACAAGTCTAACCGTATGCCCTTATATTTTTCATTTGATAATATAGATACGCGCGATAACGCTGACTTAAAAGCTAACTTATCAACACTAAAATAATGCTTACTCTCATCTGAAACAATATTACTGAAATCTGGAAAACGCCCATCTATAAGTTTTGCATTTAGCTCAACGCCATCAAGCGTAATTTTAATATTGTTTTTTCCTACTTTTAAATCAACCTCGCCTTCATACTTATCAACTAATTTAAGCACTTCGTGAGCTGCTTTTCTTGGGATAATAACCTGCTGCACACTCTTAGTTTGGCCATCAAGTGGGTTTTTTGAAAATGCTAAACGATGCCCATCTGATGCGACTATTTTTAATTCTCCAGCAACGATCTCAAGCATAAGGCCATTCAAATAATACCTAACATCTTGCTGTGCCATACAAAAAGTGGTTTTACTAAAGGCTTTAACCAGTGTTGATTGGGGTATCAACACTTCGTCGGTATAGTTAAGTTCATCAAAAAGTGGGTATTCTTCCGCTGCTAGTGTCCTAAGGTTAAAGCGACTTTTTCCTGACTTTATAATAACTTTATCGTCATTAAAATTAAAACTTATAACTGAATCGTCAGGCAGTGATCGACAAATATCCAGTAATTTTCTAGCCGGTATCGTTGTTTTAAATGTTTCTTGCGAAGGAACTGCTTTTTTTGCCATTACTTGAACTTCTAAATCCGTTCCCAATAGTGTTAAAACACCATCGTGTATAGACAGGTAAACATTCGATAATATGGGTAGCGTTTGTCTACGTTCAATAACGCCATAGACCTTAGTTAAAGGTTCTAGTAAGTCACTCTTATTAATATTTAATTTCATATTTAAATACTTATTATAGTTATTAGGGTTAGTTAAATTCTGTATTAAT
>JAHRWG010000149.1 GCA_019090295.1 Cycloclasticus sp.
AACATAGACTCACCATCAGCAGATGGGTTCATAAACTCAACACCGACTTCTGCCGCGGGGAATGTAACACCGTCTAATTCAAAATCACCGGTTTCTTGTACTTCGCCATTGGTAATAGGCACTTGGGCGATAATTGTTTTACTGATATTGGCCTGCCAAATACGAACGGTGGCAACACCATTGTCTGGAATGCGGCTTGGGTCAACTAAACCGCTGCTGATGGCAAAAGAACCCACGGCTGCGGATAAGTTTCCACAGTTGCCACTCCAGTCGACAAACGGTTTATCAATAGCGACTTGCCCAAAAAGGTAATCGACATCATGGTCTGCTTTTGTCGCTTTAGAAACGATAACGGTTTTGCTAGTGCTTGAGGTAGCACCACCCATGCCATCTGTTTGCTTACCGTAAGGGTCGGGGCTGCCGATAACGCGTAATAGTATTGCATCACGCGCCGCGCCAGCGACTTGTGCGGGTTTAGGTAGGTCTTGCAGGCTGAAAAATACGCCTTTGCTTGTGCCACCACGAATGTAAGTAGCAGGAATTTTTATTTGAGCAACATGGGGCATGGTTGATTGTCCTGTTGTTTGTCTTTAAATGGAAGTGTGCGAGCTTGGCTGTAAGCCCGCACATTCTGTAGGCTTGTATTAACTAATAAAGCCTTGCCCCAACACTTGGCTGGGGCAAGGGTCTTATTAGTTTGCGTTAGACTCTAAAAAGTCTTGAGCGAAGCGTTGTAGTACACCGCCTGCTTCATACACCAATACTTCATCGGCGGTATCTAGGCGACATGTGACGGGTACTTCAACGGTTTCGCCATTTTTACGGTGGATGATCAGAGTCAATGTTGCACGTGGTGTAATATCACCAATAACATCGAACGTTTCTGTGCCATCAATCGCATACGTTTTACGGTTTTCACCGGCTTGGAACTCAACTGGCATAACGCCCATGCCAACTAAGTTGGTACGGTGAATACGCTCAAAGCCTTCGGCTACGATGGCTTCAACACCTGCTAAACGTACGCCTTTGGCAGCCCAATCACGTGATGAACCTTGACCGTAATCGGCACCAGCAATGATGATAAGCGGTTGCTTACGATTCATGTAGGTTTCAATTGCTTCCCACATGCGGGTCACGTTGCCTTCTGGTTCAATACGTGCCAATGAACCTTGCTTGGTTTCACCATTTTCCTGAACCATTTCATTTAATAGTTTAGGATTGGCGAAGGTTGCACGTTGAGCCGTTAAATGATCACCACGATGTGTTGCGTAGGAATTAAAGTCCACTTCGGGTAAGCCCATTTTATGAAGATAAGCACCGGCAGCACTATCCAGCATAATCGCATTCGAGGGTGATAGGTGATCGGTAGTGATGTTGTCACCGAGTACAGCCAACGGGCGCATGCCCTTCATGGTACGCTCACCTGCTAATGCACCTTCCCAATAAGGAGGGCGGCGGATGTAGGTGGTTTGTGGACGCCAGTCATATTGCGGGTCAACCAGTTCTTCTTGCTGAGTAGACTCAGGGAACATTGGGATATAGACTTTTCGGAACTGCTCAGGCTTTACGCTCTGCTTAACAATTTCGTCAATTTCTTCATCGCTAGGCCAGATATCTTTTAAGGTGATAGGGTTACCATCCTTATCATGACCTAATACATCTTTTTCAATATCAAAACGAATCGTACCGGCAATCGCATAAGCGACCACCAATGGAGGTGATGCTAAGAAAGCTTGTTTTGCGTGCGGATGAATACGCCCATCAAAATTACGGTTGCCTGATAATACAGCGGTTGTATAAAGATCACGATCAATAATTTCTTGTTGAATAACAGGGTCTAGCGCGCCACTCATTCCGTTACACGTGGTACATGCAAATCCAACAATACCAAAGCCCATTTTCTCAAGTTCAGGCAGTAGATTAGATTCTTCTAAGTACAGCTGCGCGACTTTAGAACCCGGTGCAAAGGATGACTTTACCCAAGGTTTACGCTCTAGCCCTAGTTTATTAGCATTGCGCGCGACTAAGGCCGCGGCAATAACATTACGAGGGTTACTGGTGTTAGTACAACTGGTGATAGCGGCAATGATAACTGCGCCATCAGGCATTAAGCCTTCTTCATTTTCAACCACACCAGAGATTCCGCGCTCAGCTAATTCAGAGGTTGGTACACGACGGTGAGGGTTTGAAGGGCCAGCAATATTACGTACAACAGAAGAGATGTCGAATGTTAATACACGTTCGTACTCAGCTGTTTTTAGGTCGTCTGCCCATAGGCCGGTCTCTTTAGCATACGTTTCTACCAATTCAACTTGCTCAGGGTCACGGCCTGTCAGCTTTAAGTAATCGATCGTTTTATCATCGATAAAGAACAAGCCCGCAGATGCACCAAACTCAGGTGTCATATTAGAGATGGTGGCTCTATCGCCTAAGGTTAAATCGGCAGCACCTTCACCAAAGAACTCTAGGTATGATGACACAACCTTTTCGTTGCGTAAGAACTCAGTAAGAGCCAGTACGATATCGGTTGCGGTAATACCTGGCTGACGTTTACCCGTTAGCTCTACACCAATAATATTAGGTAGGCGCATATAAGATGGGCGGCCAAGCATAACCGTTTCAGCTTCTAGTCCGCCAACACCAATAGCGATAACGCCTAAGGCATCAACATGAGGTGTGTGGCTATCTGTACCTACTAAGGTGTCAGGGAACGCAACGCCATCGCGTGCATGAATAACTGGGGACATCTTTTCAAGGTTGATTTGATGCATGATGCCGTTACCTGGCTGGATAACATCAACGTTTTTAAAGGCTTTCTTTGTCCAGTTAATAAAGTGAAAACGGTCATCATTACGACGATCTTCAATGGCACGATTTTTTTCAAAAGCATCTTTTTCAAAACCAGCGTGTTCAACCGCCAGTGAGTGATCAACAATCAACTGTGTGG
>JAHRWG010000150.1 GCA_019090295.1 Cycloclasticus sp.
AAAGGATATAGAGTAGTCGAATGAGTGACGAAATCTTAATTAACATCACCCCGCCTGAAACAAGAGTGGCTGTGCTTGAAAACGGTGTGCTTCAAGAGCTTATTATTGAGCGAGAGCGCAAGCGGGACACGGTTGGTAATTTATATAGAGGAGAGGTTGTTCGAGTCATGCCCGGCATTCAGGCTGCATTTGTGAACATAGGGTTAGACAAAGCAGGTTTTTTACATGCATCAGATGTGTTGGTTAAGGGTGAGGTACCGACAGATGACAAGGGGATTGAGTCCTTTTTAACACAGGGGCAGCAAGTGGTTGTTCAGGTGCTTAAAGCTCCGATAGGGACAAAGGGCTCCCGTTTAACCATGAGCGTTTCAATACCATCACGTTATCAAGTTTTTTTACCTTACTCTAATAAACTAGCCCTTTCGCAACAGCTTGATAATGAACCTGAACGAGAGCGTTTAATGGCATGTATGGAGGTGTTTAAAGCACAAGGTCACGCAGGCGGCTATATTGCTAGAACAGTTTCAGAAGAGGTTGCTGAGGATAATATCCTGGCTGATATGCTCTTTTTGAATAAACTGTGGGAGGTCATCAGCCTTCAAGTGGAGCAAGGGGAGCTCGGTTTAATTTATGAGGATTTACCCCTGGCACTACGTATATTAAGAGACTATTACCAGTCATCGGTGAGTAAGATAGTGATTGATTCAACCATTAACTTTGACCGAATGGTGGACTTTTCATCTAAATTTATGCCAGAGGTGACGTCCCTGCTGGAGTTGTATAAAGGTGCTCGACCTTTGTTTGATTTGTACAGCATTGAGCAAGAAATTAAGTCAGCCTTAGAAAGACACGTGCCGCTAAAATCTGGTGGGCATTTGGTTTTTGACCAGACAGAGGCAATGACCACGGTAGACGTCAATACTGGGAGTTACTTAGGGCGTGGTAATCAACAGCAAACTATTTTCAAAACCAATATGGAGGCTGCTCAAACAACCGCACGCCAGTTACGGCTTAGGAACTTAGGTGGCATCATTATTATTGATTTTATTGATATGTACGATGATGAACATAAGGCAGCGGTTCTGCAAGCACTAGAAAAGGCGATGCAGAAGGATCATGCGAAATATACAATCAGTAATGTGTCTGAACTAGGGCTGGTTGAAATGACGCGAAAACGAACGAGGGAAAGTTTACAGCGAGTACTGTGTGAAGCATGCCCAACCTGCCAAGGTGACGGAATGATTAGAACACCCGAAACAACATGTTATGAAATATTCCGTGAAATCATGCGAGATGCACGTCAATATGAAGCAAAAGAACTGCTGGTGTTGTCCTCTCAAGAAGTTGTCGATATGTTACAGGATGAAGAGGCAGCAGCCCTAGCGGACCTAGAGGCATTTGTTGGTATTAATATACGGTTCAGAGCCGAACAAGACTACGGGCAAGAGCAATACAATGTTGTATTGGTGTAACAGGCTGACCTTTAAAAATGAGTAAAGTCCGGTTCTTTGGTCATACGCTACTGTGGTGCGCAACGGTTAGTCTCGCATTATTGGCGGTTATATTAGTTGTGGCTCGGCTACTTATTGTACAAGTCCCTATGTATAAATATGAGGTTGAACAATACCTTAGTGAAGCATTAGGGGTGGATTTAACCATTGGGCGGATGGCTGCAAGAATGCAAGCATTTAGACCTGTACTGAGTTTAACCGATATAAGTTTAAAGGCCGAGCACGAAACATTGCTGGGTGCGACTGAAATTCGGGTAGCGTTCGAACCACTTGGTTTGCTGCTTGGTCGTGTTGCACCTAACAAGATAGTCATTGTTAATACAGCTGTCTCTATTAAGCGTTTTGCTGATGGGCATATATCGATTCTAGGCTTACCAAGTGATAACCAGACGCAAACAACAGCCACGGATTTTTCATGGCTACTCAGTGGCCGTTATGAACTTATTAACAGTCAAATAAACTGGCAAGATAGTTTGCGCGAGCTTCCAGATTTAGCCCTAACGCAAGCGCATATTTCATTTCAGAATAATGGCGATACTCACCTGCTTTCTATAAAAGCAAAACTGCCTGACGCGCTCGGTGATACGGTTAAGTTTTCTATTAGATTAAATGGCAACCCCTTGCTAGGGAGTGCTTGGTCCGCTGACAGTTATTTGAAATTAAAAGAGGTCAATGCATCGAATTACGCATCACGGCTTAATATTCCTCAGTTATCATTAACCCGTGGAGTGGGTGATATTGAACTATGGAGTGACTGGGATGCTTCCCAATTAACTAAAATTAAGGGCATTGTAGACATCACTGACGTTGGCTTAAGTCGGCTAGGTGAGACAGTTGATATTCAACAATTAAGTGGGGAATTTGAGTGGGTTTTAAGGGATAAAGGTTGGCAGCTATGGGGTAAAGATGTTTTGTTAAGTACAAAAAACCTTGCCCAAGAAGCGACCAGTTTTAATGTGAATTATCAGCAAGACACGGCAGATTCCTATCAGTTAAATGGTTTTTTTAACCGACTTAATTTGTAGGCTTTATCTGGTGTGCTACAAGCATCTGAGCTTTTGACTGACAAGCAGACTAAACAGTTAAATCAAGCAAAATTAAGCGGCCAGCTTGATAACGGTTCATTTGCAATCAGGCAAGGAACTAATGACTTGTTTTGGGCAGCCTGTAGTCAGTTCAATCAGTTATCCGTGCAGGCCGTTGAGCGAACCCCTTCACTGAATAATTTTACGGGTGATGCTTGCTCGACACAAAAAGGAGGTTGGTTAAACCTGCAAACTGATGGGGCCTCTATTGAGTTTAAGCAGCTCTTTAGGCAGCCTTTAAAAATAAATGAGCTAACGTCTCAACTGTCATGGTTGAAAAATGACGGTGGTTGGGCCATCCACTCGGATCAAGTCGCTTTGAATGTGGGGGGTGTTAAGACAAGCTCTCGCCTTCAGCTTCAGCTCTTTCCAGCGAATAAAAAACCATGGATGAACATACAAACACAGTTTTCAAAGGCTAATGTCGAAGACGTCCCCCAGTATCTACCTGTCGGTATTATGCCTGCTCGCGTAGTGAAATGGCTAGACGAAGCCTTTATTAGTGGGGGTGTCAGCGGAGGAGGTTTCTTGTTCAGAGGCGATGTTGCCGACTTCCCCTTTAGGCAGCACGAAGGGGTTTTTCAAGTCCTTTTCAATACAGAAGAAACAACCTTGCACTATGCCGACCATTGGCCAGATGCAATGGGTGTGTCAGCTAACGTAGAATTTAAGAATGAAGGCTTGTCAGTGGTGGCTGAGAAAGGTCACGTGGCAGGCAACAAGCTAGAACATGTTGCCGTTAATGCTGAAGACTTAGGCCGTGGCCAGTCGTTAACAATTTCAGGCCAACTAACAGATGATATCAGTGGTTTATACCGCTTCTTTGAAGGCTCTCCCTTGCATAAATTGACGAGTGGGCTAACTGATCATACTAAGGTGTCGGGTCAAGTGTCAGTGGATTTAAATATTGACATCCCATTGCGCAAAAAAAGAGCCGTGAAGGTGACTGCTGATGCTATTTTAAATAATAATAGACTCAATTTCCCAGGGCTGGGTATCGCTGTGATTAATATTAATGGCCGGTTTGCATACGGAGAGACGGGTTTAAAAGCCAACTCAATTAAAGCTGAAGCATTGGGTGAAGAGCTAACGATCAATATTAACCATGAAGGTGGTCACCAGGTTATTAAAGCGATGGGGGACATTAATATTGCAGGCTTATCTAAAAAATACCCCTCTGCTATGTGGAAACATGCCACTGGGCATAGTGCGGGCTTGTTAACGGTGAAGCTGCCAAAGCAAGGGGGCGCTTCTGGTAATCACCTGGCCTTATCACTCGACAGTAACTTGAAGGGCATCAGCATCAACTTGCCAGACCCTATGGCCAAAAAGGCAGGTAGCAAGATTGTAAGCCGGCTAGATGCCAAGTTGGATTCAACCTCGTTGCTACTCAATATTAAACATGGTGATATTCTTAATGGTATCGTTCAATTTAAGGGCGATAGACCTGCAAGTCAGTTACGTTTGGACAAAGCAGATATCCACTTGGGTCAATCAATGGCCCAGTTACCACAGGGAAAGGCGATACAGTTATCGGGGCGAATACAGACACTTAATGTGGAGGCATGGCAACAAGCCCTCAAAAAGAGCGCTTTAAGTACATCATCTAATGGTTTAGTGAATAAACTAAACTTAAATATTGGACATTTAAAGGTACTCAATAAAGACTTTAAACGTATTCACCTAATGGGTGATTATGACCATTCTGCTTGGTCTGGGCAAGTGACAAGCCCTACAGTATCAGGGCATTATTACCTGCCAGATGATTTAACAAGGAACCAGGCAGTCGTACTAGAACTTGATTCATTAGTGCTGACAAAACAGCAGGGCATAAGTATAAATGGAGGCGACTCCCCGTTAAGCGCTGAAAGAATTCCTAATATAGACCTAACGAGTCAGAGTCTTACTATTGGCGAGGCAAATTTAGGACAGCTTACCCTAAAGCTTAGACATAAAAAGAAAGGGCTTATTATTGAGGACCTATCCTTGCTTTCAGAGCAGCATAAGCTTCAAGCAAAAGGGGCTTGGGATGTTAAAGAAGGTGTTAATAGGTCGGGTTTGCAAGGCCAGTTTTCGAGTCAGTCCTTAGGTCAGTTGTTACAGACAACAGGCTTAGCAACAAAGCTTAAGGGAACGCCAGCGGACATGTATTTTGATTTACATTGGCCTGGTGAACCGCATAAGTTTTCAAAAAAGCAGCTTAATGGCTACGTTAAGATAAAAGCAAAGGAAGGCCGTTTATTAGATGTTGAGCCAGGAATAGGACGAATTTTTGGTTTGCTTAGTTTGAACACTATACAGCGACGTTTACAACTTAACTTTAGTGACTTGTTTCAAAAAGGCCTTAGTTTTGATGAGGTTAATGGTGAGTTTCTCATTTTAAATGGAGATGTAAGCATCGACAATTTATCTTTGGAGAGCCCTGCTGCCTATGTTGGTTTTGAAGGGGAGTTAAACCTAGCTAAGGAGACCATTGACCAATTAGTAACCGTTATTCCTAAAACAACCGAAACATTGCCATTGGCGGGTGCTTTAATAGGCGGTCCTTTGGTCGGCGCAGCAACGTATTTAGTGCAAAAAATAGCTGGGAAAACATTGAACAAATTTGCAGGCTATCAGTACCATGTAACAGGCACTTGGGCGGATGCCGATATTAAACAACTCAGCAAACCTGGTGATAAAGTCTTTGGCTTTGTGAATGATATACTTACACCTGTGTTTAACCCCCAAAAAGAAGTTGTGCAGTAAGCGTTAGTCATCAATCTAGGTTAAAATTAACCATGTAGCTTTACCCTCCCCAATGACTAGACTTTGTGTAAAAAGTGGTCAAAATATAAAACTAAAAACATAATCTAGCTGTTAAACCCTGTCTTGAAATGATGCATTAAAGAGAAAAACTATGAGTAACATAATCCAGCAAGCAGACAATATAATTTTGAGTCCAGCGGGGCTGTCGATAAATGATATCAGTACCGTGATGGGCTCCTTGGTAAATTCCTCGATAGACCAAGCGGATATATATTTTCAGTCGTCACGCAGCGAGTCATGGTTACTAGACGACGGCATTGTAAAAGAAGGTAATTACAATATAGAGCAAGGGGTTGGTATACGAGCGGTTAGTGGTGAAAAAACAGGGTTCGCTTACAGCGAGGATTTAACCCTACCAAGGTTACTGACAGCAGCGAGTAGTGTGCGAGCCATCGCTAGCAAAGGACAGTCAGGTATTTTGAAACCTTGGGTTAATAACACGGTGCCGGCACTTTACCAACCGATAGATCCGCTGACGACACTAACCGGGGAAGATAAGGTTGCCTTATTAAAAAATATAGACCAGAAAACACGACAGCTAGATGCTCGAATAGATCAAGTAACTGTTAGCCTAGTGGGTGTGCACGATGTTGTTTTAATCGCAACAGAAACAGGCCAGTTGAGTGCAGATATTCGGCCTTTAGTTAGAATGAATGTATCGGTTATTGTTGAGCAAAATGGGCGTCGTGAGCAAGGCAGCTCTGGTGGGGGAAGTCGTGAGGGTTATGCTTATTTTATGGATCAAGATAGGGCAATGGAGTATGCACGCGAAGCGGTTCGTCTAGCATTGGTAAACTTGGAAGCGATTGACGCACCAGCCGGGAACATGACAGTTGTGTTAGGCCCAGGTTGGCCAGGTATTTTACTGCATGAAGCCATTGGTCATGGGTTAGAGGGTGATTTTAACCGCAAAGGCAGCTCCGCCTTTAGTGGCAAAGTGGGTGAAAAAGTAGCCTCCTCTTTATGCACCATTGTTGATGACGGAACTCTAAAGGATAGGCGCGGCTCGTTATCGGTAGATGATGAAGGGACACAAAGCCAATGCACAACCTTAATTGAAAAAGGTGTCTTGAAAGGCTATATGCAAGACAAAATGAATGCTCGTTTGATGGGTGTTAAGCCAACTGGAAATGGCCGACGTGAATC
>JAHRWG010000151.1 GCA_019090295.1 Cycloclasticus sp.
GGCTATAGGAATGGAAAACAACATCGCGATCATGGTTGAGAATATGGTTCCAACAATCGGCACCAAGGCACCATAAATCTCTCTAGAACCACTGCCTGCCTCAGAATCATCATCACTAATAAAGTCGTCGTCATCATCATCAATAAAATCGTCGTCGCTTAGTTCAACACCTGACTCTGTTACCCCAATAGGCATATCGCCATCCATCGTTACTTGCTCTTCAACCCCCCAGCGTGACTCAAACAAAAAACCAGCGCCAAATTCTTCGATGGCTGGTTTAGCCGATAAGTACAGCACGGCTGTGGTAGCGGCTAAAATCACAAACAGTAAGCTAGCACTAAGCTGAGTTAATTTTTTAAACAGTGTTTCCATTGCAAGCCTTATTTAATGAAAAACCTCCCCAATAAATCTTGGGAAGGTTTTATGGTCTGTCCTAAACGAATAATTACTGGACAGGTTTTATTTTAAACCTTTCTGAGCCCAATAGCCCTGAATTTTCTTAATCACCGTTTCTGGCAAACTAACGTAACCCACTTTCTCGATCAGACTATTCTTTTTAGTCAGCGCATACTCAAAGAAGTTAATCACTTCTTTTGAGTTTTCACCCTCTTGGGGGACCAAGGCAAATGTTGCTGTCACAACAGGGTAGCCCTTTGGTGGGTACGCAATGTTGGCATAAAAGTCTTTTTTAGGGTCAAGGTCAGCAAACGTCGCTGCTGCTTCAAACGAGCCTGGCGTTGGCTTAACGAATGCATGTTCACGGTTCTCAATAATAGCCATATCTAAGCCATTCTTTTTTGCATCCGCATAATCAACATAGCCGATTGAAAAGGCGTTGCTTTTAATCGCTGTTGCTACGCCAAAGTTGCCCTTGCCTGCGATACGATTTGTTGATGGCCAAGCCACCACTTTCTTCGCCCCTATTTGTTTGCGCCACTGCTTGTTCATTTTGCTTAGGTAATAAGTAAAGGCAAAGGTGGTGCCTGACTTATCACTACGGTGTACAAATAAGATTTTTTCGTGAGGCAGTTCCACATTTTTGTTCTCTGCCTTAATCGCTGCATCATCCCAGTAGGTAATCGTACCAAGCATTATCCCTGAAATAGCTTCCTCACTCAGGCGCATCCCACTAACACCTTCTACGTTATACGCAAAGGTAATGGCACCAATCGCTGTTGGGAACATAATCAAGCCTCTTTCAGCCAGCACTTTAGACTTTAAAGGTTTATCCGTCCCACCAAAATCTACATGACCAGCCGACACCTCTTTAATGCCAGAACCACTACCGGTTGGCGTGTAGTTAACTTGATTACCAGTCTCTTCGTAATACGCCTTACTCCAAGCCTTATAGGCTGGGTAAGCAAAGCTCGACCCCGTCCCTTCAACTTTTGCTGCATGAGCCGCTGCGCCCATGGTTAAACTAAGAACCCCTAATGCTAATGCTTTTTTAAATGTCATGTTTTTTCCAATTAGTTGAGTAACCGGTAAAGCAACGCCTTACCATGAAATCCAGTTTATTCAGTTTATGTGGCATTATAATGAATGCTATATGACAGTTTTATGACAACAATGCCGCCTATTTAATTTATCGTTCTACCGGCAGGTAGCAAACACTTAAAGTTACTGCCTTCACCAACAATACTCTCTACCACTAAACAAGCATCATGACGTTCCAGTTCGTGCTTCACGATAGCTAACCCCAAACCTGTTCCACCTTTATTCATCAAGTTATTTTCTGGCACCCTATAAAAGCGTTCTGTTAGTCGGCTGATATGCCTTTCTGATATACCTTCGCCGGTATCCTTAACCGATAAAGTACCTCTTCCTTCTTGATCAACCGTCCAACTAACTGAGATATCACCAGCATCACTGGTGTAATGAATTGCATTACTAATTAAGTTGCGCATTATAGTAAGGAAAGAATTTTTATCGCCCTTCAAACTACACCCACTCGCCACATCAAACGTTAGCCGCTGTTTTTTTCGTTGAGCCAATGTTTGCAACTCGGCATTCAACTGTTCAAACAAGTTTGATAGGCTTAAGGTTGTATCCGTATCCCCTCTATGCCCCTCCTCCAATTTACTTAACTGCAACAATTCATCTATCATTGTTTGCATTTTAAGAACTTGTTGGTCTATTTTTTTTAACGAGTGATCTACCGTTTTATTGTCACCCATCGATGAGGCCAACAACATTTCCACATAACCCTTCATTACAGTCAGCGGTGTTCTCAATTCATGCGAGGCATTCGATATAAAGTCTTTACGCATTTGATTAACGCGCTCAACCTTTGTTACGTCACGAACCAATAATAACCGTAACCCCTTAGTATATGGCATCACCCTAACTTCAACCTTTGATGCCGTCCAACCGTCCACTGACGCTGGCGACTCTATGACCACCCCTGCCCCATTATCCGAAGCACCCAGTAACTTTGTAAACAACGGGTGACGCACCAAGTGGTTAATTATTTGCCCTGCATCACTTTTTTTTAATAGTAATAGTGTTGATGCCTGCTCATTAAACCACTGAATTTCATTGGATTCCGATAAGATCACGACCCCATCTGGGAAAACAGAAATTAATGTTTTAAATCGTTCAAGCTGATGCTTAACACTTTCTTTCTGAGCTAAACCCTGCTTTTTGACACTGTCAATATCCTCTACTAACTCACTAAAAAGGCCTTTTTTAAATGCTGTGCTAACCTGGTCACCACCCTTCACCCAAGTGAAAAGAAGCTGTAAGCGATAAAGCTGGAAAGTGCCGTAGGCCAACAATAATAGAAAAGCTAACCAGGTACCTATACCTAACCAAAAGCCAACGAGCAACGCTAATACCATCGACAGTAACAACAGGCTCACCTTGTAAAGGAGTGTCTTGCTCATGCTTTAGTACCGACAAGCTTATAACCAAAACCGCGTACCGTTTGCACCAAGCCTGCACAACCGTGCGCATCCAATATTTTTCTTAAGCGTCTAATATGCACATCGACCGTTCGATCTTCAACGTACACATTATCACCCCAAACACTGTCTAGCAGCTGATTTCGTGAATAAACTTTATTGGGGTTTGAGGCAAAATAATGCAAGAGCTTATACTCCGTTGGACTCATCATAATATCAACATCATTAATGGCCACTCGGTGACTATCAGGGTCTATTAATAAAGGACCAACCGTTATAGTTGATTCATTGACTAGAGTATTTGGCTTACCTGCGCGCCTGACCACCGCTTGCATTCGGGCAATTAGCTCTCGCACCGAAAATGGTTTGGTGACATAATCATCCACCCCTGTTTCTAGCCCTGAAATTTTATCCTCTTCGGCACTTCTAGCCGTTAACATGATAATAGGTATGCGCTTATTCACCTCGTGGTTTTTTAAAAACCGAACCCAATCTGGGCCATTAATACCGGGTAACATCCAGTCCAGCAAGATGATATCTGGGATTGAATCATGCAAAGAATCCTGAGCTTTCATCACATCTTTACACCACGTCACCGTCTGGCCATTAGACTGCAAGGATAGCTGCAACATTTCGCCTATATCTTCATCATCCTCAACCAGTAATACATTCATTTTTTCCATCGATAAAGCCATTTATAATTATTTTGCACACCTTACACCCTGTTTGTGACGGCTATATGACAATTAAACGACGCCCTCACGGCAACCTTGCATAACAATGCTTGAGTTATTGGGCGTCAAATCGTTCGATAAAAAACCAAAAGACCTATTGTCCAACTGAGTACCTCACTCAAGAGTAACATAACTTGTGGTCAAGAAAGGTTCATCTGAAGCCTTCAAGTGGCTCTTCGCACTCAGCCTTTCATTTATTAAGTACTGCGAAGCAGGCAAGCTCAAGTTGAGATTGAACATAAAATAGCTAAAAAGCGACGCCTCCAATTAACGTGAATACCATTGGTGAGAGCCACCTTACTAATGAACTATATGACCTAGTTCTGCTTCATTACCAGAAGACATGTTAATTGAAGAAGTGACAGCAATACGGCTTAAATAACCAATATTTGCCCTAACTGATCCATATTAGCTTGGACAGACAATTAGCGTTTAAGCCTGTTTTTTAGCTGGCTCTTGCTGGCTACAACCGAGTTGATTAGCCAATATTGTCCACTTTAGCCATTAATGGATAGACACCACTTCTGTGCAGGCAATTGCCCGACACTCGACTTATTAGCCATGGCCTGTTAACCCGTTTAATTCGCCTTTTATTTTGGTGATTGTTTGTCACAATCACCGCCACTTAACCTTTTATTCATTATTGCTCATGGTAGAGCCTGAGTCATATAACACTATGCGTGGGCAGCTTCTTTTCACAAGCTAGGATAAGTTATAACAAGTTTAAATAATCGTGGGCCCCATCCGCACAGAGCGACATGGGGCCCATTCAACCATGACCACTTACTGTTTAGTAAACACCAACACTTGAGCGTTTTCTTTATCTTGAATATCAACACTGACAACATCGCCAGGTGAAAACTTGGCTGATAACAAATCTTGAGCTAGCGTATTTTCCAGTCGTTGCTGAATAGCACGTTTCAACGGTCTAGCGCCATAGACTGGATCAAAGCCAGCCTCACCCAAGCTATCTAACGCAGCCTCTGATACCCGTAAATCAATATCCCGGTCTTTTAAGCGTTGGCGTAACACCTCAACTTGTATGGTCGTAATCGCTCTTATTTGCGAACGCCCTAATGGGTGAAATACCACCGACTCATCGATACGGTTGATGAATTCTGGTCGAAAATGCGACCCCACCACTTCCATCACTGCAGCTTTCATTTCATCATAGTTCACTTCACCTGTTAAGCGTTGAATACTGTCTGAACCCAAGTTTGACGTCATCACGATAACCGTGTTTCTAAAGTCAACGGTTCGTCCTTGCCCATCGGTCAACCGCCCATCATCCAAGACTTGCAACAAAATATTAAATACGTCTGGGTGTGCCTTTTCAACTTCGTCCATTAAAATAACAGAGTAGGGCTTACGACGAATAGCCTCCGTAAGGTAGCCCCCTTCCTCATACCCTACATAACCTGGAGGCGCACCAATTAAACGCGCAACCGAGTGTTTTTCCATAAACTCGGACATGTCAATCCGCACAATGGCCTCTTCGGTATCAAACAAGAACTCAGCCAACGCCTTACATAGCTCTGTTTTACCGACCCCTGTTGGGCCTAAAAACAAGAAAGACCCATTCGGCCGATCAGGATCTGAAAGGCCTGCACGGGAACGACGAACAGCATCACTGACCGCTTTAACCGCCTCTGATTGCCCAATGACTCTGTTGGCTAAGTTTTCTTCCATTTGTAGCAGCTTTTCACGCTCACCTTCCAGCATTTTTGAAACTGGAATACCTGTCCATTTAGACACCACTTCGGCAATTTCTTCTTCAGTTACTTTGTTACGCAGCAAGGTAAACACTTGTTCGTCATCATTCGCTTCTGCCGCCTGAATTAATTTCTCTAACCGCGGTATTTCACCGTATTGCAGTTCGGACATGCGCGTTAAATCACCGGCACGGCGAGCTGTTTCCATGTCTAATTTAATTTTCTCAAGCTCTTCTTTATGTTGCGCACTTCCTTGCATCGCCGCTTTTTCTGCTTTCCAAACTTCATCTAAATCAGCATATTCTTTTTCAAGCACAGCAATTTCAGATTCAAGTAACACTAGACGCTTGATGGAGGCATCATCGCTTTCTTTTTTCAACGCCTCTCGTTCAATTTTTAACTGGATAAGCCGCCGCTCTAAGCGATCCATCGCTTCGGGTTTTGAATCCATTTCCATCCGAATCCGGCTAGCCGACTCATCAATCAAATCAATTGCTTTATCGGGTAACTGCCTATCAGTAATGTAACGGTGCGACAAAACAGCAGCCGACACAATGGCTGGGTCAGTAATGTCCACACTGTGGTGAACCTCATAGCGTTCTTTCAAGCCGCGCAAAATAGCAATGGTATCTTCAACCGTTGGTTCATCAACCTGTACCTTTTGGAAGCGTCGCTCTAAGGCCGCATCTTTTTCAATGTATTGACGGTATTCATCCAACGTGGTTGCGCCAACGCAGTGTAGCTCGCCACGGGCCAGCGCGGGTTTTAGCATATTACCGGCGTCCATCGCCCCCTCACCTTTACCAGCGCCAACCATGGTGTGAAGTTCATCAATAAATAAGATTACCTGCCCTTCTTGTTTAGACACATCACTCAATACTGCTTTTAAACGCTCTTCAAACTCTCCACGAAACTTTGCTCCGGCAACTAACGCGGCCATGTCTAACGATAACAATCGTTTTGATTTAAGGTTTTCAGGCACCTCACCATTAACAATTCGTTGAGCTAAACCTTCGACAATGGCTGTCTTACCAACACCTGGCTCACCAATAAGCACAGGGTTGTTTTTGGTTCGACGCTGTAGTACTTGAATAGTGCGACGAATTTCTTCATCGCGCCCAATCACTGGGTCCAACTTTCCTTGCTCGGCACGCTCGGTCAAATCAATACTATATTTCTCAAGTGCTTGGCGGTTTTCTTCGGCATTTTGATCATTGACCGCTTCACCACCACGCACATCATCAATCGCTTTTTCAAGCTGCTGCTTATTACCACCAGCTGATGCTAAGGCACTGCCTACTGGCCCTTTATCGCCTAACGCTGCTAAAACAAATAACTCACTGGAGATATAAGCATCTTGTCGTTTCTGCGCCAATTTATCCGTCACATTAAATAAGCGACTGAGGTCATTCGATACCTGAACGTCTCCTCCTGTTCCTTCAACGGTTGGCAGGCGCTCAAGCACATTCCCAAGCTCAGAGCGTAGCTGGTTAACAGTAAGGTTTGCTAGTTGAAGTATGTGACGCACACTTGCACCTTGCTGGTCGAGCATGGCAACCAGTAAGTGAACAGGCTCTATAAACTGGTGATCTTTACCTAGCGCCAAGCTTTGCGCATCTGATAGTGCTGTTTGAAATTGAGTTGTAAGTTTATCCATTCGCATCAATCATTCCCCGTTAATATTGTCTAATACCGTATTAATGGGGCGACCTCAAGCAATTTTCAAGCCCTACGTCAAGCTATTTATTAATAATATGAATATTTACAAGGAGGAAAATGTTGCTTCCAGCCTAGATCAAGGTACGGTAAGAAGGCATTTACAGGCGTAAGTGCACTTTTTAACCGTTTCTGGGAGTCAGGTAACTGTCTTAAAAAGGTCGTAAGGCAGCTCTAAATTAATGAATAAACCCGTGTAACCAGCTAATGAGGAAAACCCCAACAAGGATTAAACCTATTTGTTCTATTGCAGCAGCTAAACTAACCCGCTTATGCAGTGTTGGAATTAAATCGGCAACCGCTATATAAATAAAACTTGCTGCAGCAAACGCCA
>JAHRWG010000152.1 GCA_019090295.1 Cycloclasticus sp.
AGCAAGCAGCTAGAAACGCTAGGTATGCCGCTTTGGCATTACTGGTAAATAGCGGAACCTTGTTGTTAACCGCGCAGCATCAGGATGACCAGGCCGAAACACTGATGCTGCAATTACTCCGTGGTGCTGGCGCTAAAGGACTTGCCAGTATGCCAACATTGGCGGCTTTTGGTGAAGGGTATATAGGACGGCCATTTTTATCCATTAGTCAGCAAGAAGTGATGGATTATGCAACTGTCAATAAATTATGCTGGATCGATGACCCCAGTAATTTAGATACCTCTTTAGATCGAAACTATCTACGTCAACAGGTGATACCTTTAATTAAAAAAAGGTGGCCAGCGTTTGCAAAAACCACCTCACGTACTGCGTCACATTGTGCTGAGGCCACAGATATATTATCCAATTATGGCTCGACCTTTCTTAGTGGTCGCCCTGATGAAATCTCATTAGAGCTATTTCAGCAAGTAAAACCTAATGTATGTCGTTTAATATTAAGGGAGTGGATGCTCCTTAACGATACTCGTTTACCGTCAGAAAAGGTTCTAAATCAAATCCTGGTCTTAGCCACTAAGAAAATAGGGAGTTCGGGGCTGGTTGAGTGGTCTGACTACCAAGTACGCTTATTCAATCAACGGTTTTTTCTATTTAAAAAAGCCCTTGATATGCCAGCGGCTACTCCAACGATATGGCCTGATACTGAGCTGACCTTAAGAACCTCTATTGGCCTATTAAAAAGAACGCCTGTGCTAGGCTTTGGCTTAAGTAGGAAAACATGGATGTCCTCTGAGGTAAGTGTTCGCTACAGAACGGGTGGTGAAAAAATCCGGATTGCGAAGGGTGTTGGTCATAGGCCTGTTAAAAAACTATTAAGTGAACGAAAAATATTCCCCTGGCAACGTCAGCATATCCCATTAATATACTTTGGTGACCGATTAGTCGCTGTTGCAAACTTATGGGTTGCTGATGAGTTTTCAGTCAACAAAGGAGAGTTGGGGTATGAGCTGGAATGGGTTCACCCAGGCGCCCGGATTTGCTAAAGCAAGAAACTATCGACCAGTAAGTTGAATTTTTGCCGCCTGACGATCGCTTATACGGCATTGATTCACGTATAATGAAGATATTCATATCATTAATTTAAATAGGTTTATATGGTTAAGTTCATTTTTATTACCGGTGGCGTCGTTTCGTCACTTGGCAAAGGTATTTGTGCGTCTTCATTAGCGACCATTCTAGAAGCGCGTGGATTAAATATCACCATGACTAAATTAGACCCGTACATTAATGTTGACCCTGGAACGATGAGTCCATTTCAGCATGGCGAGGTTTATGTAACAGCGGATGGTGCTGAAACAGATCTTGATTTAGGCCATTATGAACGTTTTAGTAACAGTGTTATGTCGAAAGCCAATAACTTTACGACAGGGCAAATATATGAAAGTGTTATTAAAAAAGAACGTCGTGGTGATTACTTAGGCGGCACAGTTCAGGTTATCCCGCACATTACAGATGAAATTAAGCGCAATATTATAAAAAGTGCTGAAGGAGTGGATGTTGCATTAATTGAAATAGGTGGAACGGTGGGCGATATTGAATCCCTCCCATTCCTAGAGGCTATTCGTCAAATGCGCGTTGAATTTGGTAGTGAGCGTTGCCTGTTTATGCATTTAACCTTAGTGCCTTATATCTCATCAGCTAAAGAAATTAAAACAAAACCAACTCAGCACTCTGTTAAAGAGATGAGAACCATTGGTATCCAGCCAGATGTTTTAATCTGTCGTTCAGAGCGGCCGATACCCGTGTCTGATCGCAAGAAAATTGCTTTATTCACAAATGTAGATGAAAAAGCGGTGATTACTGCTTTAGATGCCGATAGCATTTATCGAATTCCACGGATGCTGCATGAGCAAGGCTTAGATGACATTGTCGTTAAAAAATTACATTTAGATGGTAGCCCAGCAGACCTTTCTGATTGGGACAAGGTGGTGGATGGGTTGTTTGCACCTACACGCTCTGTGACCGTTGCTATGGTTGGTAAATATATTGACCATGCTGATGCATATAAGTCGCTGACCGAATCTCTTATTCATGCTGGCATACAAACAAAAACGCAAGTGAATGTGATCAAATTTGATGCTGAAACCATTGAGGAAAATGGGACGAGTGTTTTGAATGAAGCAGATGCGATTTTGGTTCCTGGTGGGTTTGGTGAGCGAGGAGTGGATGGCAAAATTGCAGCGATCCGTTTTGCGCGTGAAAATAATGTGCCATATTTGGGTATCTGCTTAGGAATGCAATCAGCCGTTATTGAATATGCACGTAACAAAATTGGCTTGACGGGTGCTAATAGCACCGAGTTTATGCAAGACTCTCCTTACCCAGTTATTGGTTTAATTACTGAGTGGTTAGATGAAGATGGGCAGTTAGAAAAACGTCATGCGACATCTGACCTAGGTGGAACCATGCGTTTAGGTAGCCAAAAGTGTCAATTAACACCGGGTTCGTTAGCCCATAAAGTGTATGGAAAAGACGTGATTACAGAACGTCATAGGCACCGATATGAATTTAACAATACTTTTTTAGAACAATTTGAGTCTGAAGGCTTAGTTATTTCAGGTAAATCAATGGATGGACGTTTGGTTGAAATTGTTGAGATTCCTGAACACCGATGGTTTTTGGCTTGTCAGTTTCACCCAGAATTCACCTCAAAACCAAGAACAGGACACCCTTTGTTTAGTGGCTTTATTTCAGCCGCTACTGAATATTCTTTGGAACATGAGAAGGCGTCGTAATGATGGATTTATGTGGGTTTAATGTTGGTTTAAACCAACCCTTCTTTTTAATAGCCGGTACTTGTGTGGTTGAAAGTGAGCAAATGACCATTGATACGGCTGCCTATTTAAAAGAAATAACGAATGAGCTAGGGATACCTTTCATTTATAAATCTTCGTTTGATAAAGCTAATCGCTCCTCTGTTAGTAGCTTTAGAGGGCCAGGTATTGAAGAAGGGCTACGTGTTTTGCAAGCAGTTAAAGATCAGGTAGGTGTGCCTGTTATCACAGATGTTCATGAAGATACACCAATGGATGAAGTGGCCTCGGTAGTCGATGCGCTTCAAACGCCGGCTTTTTTATGTCGTCAAACCAACTACATTAAACGTGTTGCTGAAACGGGCTTACCCATTAACATTAAAAAAGGCCAATTTTTAGCGCCTTGGGATATGAAGCATGTTGTTGATAAAGCACGCTCAACGGGTAATCAGCGCATCATGGTTTGTGAACGGGGTGCCTCTTTTGGTTACAATAATTTAGTGTCAGATATGCGTTCCTTAGCGGTGATGCGGGAAACAGCTGCCCCTGTTGTTTTTGATGCAACCCATTCGGTGCAATTACCTGGTGGTCAAGGAAGCACCTCTGGAGGGCAGCGTGAGTTTGTACCAGTTTTAGCGAGGGCTGCCATGGCAGCAGGTGTATCGGGGGTATTTATGGAAACTCATCCAACACCTGAAAAGGCCTTAAGTGATGGCCCTAACTCGGTCCCCTTGAGCAAAATGAAAGAATTACTAACCATTATGAAAACAATTGACTCAGCAGTTAAACAAGCTGGCTTTATTGAAAATGAATTTTAAACTTTAAACTTTAAGACTTAACGAGGATTTTATGGCAGAGATAGTCGATATTAAAGCACGTGAGATATTGGATTCACGTGGCAACCCAACATTACAAGCTGATGTCGTATTAGCGTCCGGTGTTATTGGTAGTGCGATGGTTCCTTCAGGTGCTTCTACCGGTGAGCGTGAAGCGATAGAGCTACGTGATGGCGATAAAAGTCGTTACGGTGGTAAGGGCGTTTTGAAAGCAGTTGGGCACGTTAATGGCGAGCTTAAAGATGCCTTGATTGGCATGGACGCAAGCGATCAAGAGTTGATCGATAACACCATGATCGAACTGGATGGTACGGATAATAAAGCACGCTTAGGAGCAAATGCTACCTTAGGCATATCACTGGCTACTGCGCACGCTGCGGCAAATGAAGGTGGGCTTCCACTGTATCGTTACCTAGGTGATAGTGACTTTATTTTACCTGTTCCAATGATGAATATTATCAATGGGGGATCACATGCGGATAACAGTGTCGATCTTCAGGAATTTATGATCTTACCTGTTGGTGCACCAAGCTTTAGTGAAGCAATGCGCTATGGAACTGAAGTATTTCATGCCCTTAAATCGGTTCTTTTATCAAAAGGGTTGAGTACCTCTGTTGGTGATGAAGGTGGCTTTGCGCCAGATTTGTCGTCAAATGTTGAAGCGATTGAGGTTATCTTACAAGCCGTTGAAATGGTGGGTTTGAAAATAGGTGGAGATATTTCTCTCGGCTTAGATGCAGCGAGTTCTGAGTTTTATAAAAATGGCGAGTACGTGCTAGGTTCAGAAAACAAGCACTTTAACGCAACTCAAATGACAGACTTTTTGGCTGACTGGGTTGATCAGTACCCTATTATTACCATTGAAGATGGTTTGGATGAAAATGATTGGGAGGGCTGGGCGTACATGACCGAAAAATTAGGCCATAAAGTTCAATTAGTTGGAGATGATTTATTTGTAACTAATCCAAAGATTTTTAAACAAGGTATTGATAAAAATATAGCCAATTCAATTCTTATTAAAGTGAATCAAATTGGTACGTTAACAGAAACATTGGCAGCCATAAAAATGGCTCATGAGTCGGGTTATACGTCGGTTGTTTCTCACCGTTCAGGAGAAACTGAAGATACAACAATAGCTGATTTAGCGGTTGCCACTTGTTCAGGACAAATCAAAACTGGCTCACTCTGTCGCTCAGACCGGGTGGCTAAATATAACCGTTTGTTACGAATTGAAGAAGATTTAGGCGCAAATGCTATTTATGCTGGCAAAAAGGCCTTTAAATACCTCAGCTAAATTGAAGTCGCTGCTCATATTCCTACTCCTTATTTTCGGCTATTTACAATATAAATTGTGGATCGCTGAGGGTAAGGTTCAAGATCTATGGTTTCTTGAGCAGCGTATAGCCCATTTAGAAAAAGAAAACTCTGTGCTTAATCAACGAAATAATGGCTTAAGTGCAGAAGTTGACAACCTTAAAGGTGGGCTGGAGGTCGTCGAACTAAAAGCTCGCCAAGAACTGGGCTGGATTGGTGAGGATGAAACATTCTTTCAGTTTATATACCCAGACAATGAACCGTAAAAAACAAAAGGTTTTTTGTATTGTTCCGGCGGCAGGGATTGGTTTGCGTATGCAGGCAACGGTTCCGAAGCAATACCTACCCCTTCTAAATGAAACGGTACTAGACGCTACCTTAGGCAGGCTATTATCTAACCATTTACTGGTCAATGTAATTGTGTGCATTGCTGAAAATGACCATTGGTGGCAGCAAAGCACCTATGCAAATAATACTCGTGTATTACAAGTAGCTGGTGGTAAAGAACGAGCTGATTCAGTATTAAATGGTATTCAATTGGCATTAAGCCATGCTGAGCTAGATGATTGGGTGATGGTGCATGACGCTGCGAGACCTTGCCTAAG
>JAHRWG010000153.1 GCA_019090295.1 Cycloclasticus sp.
AGATCTACACCCTAGAGTTCGTCGGCAGCGTCAGATGTGTATAAGAGACAGTTTTATTATTAGCCTGTTCTTTATAGCTACAGCTCCCGCCTATTCATTTGAAAAATTAGACACATTTCAGGTGCATGGATTTGCCAGTCAAGGTTATTTTTTAAGCAGTGAAAATAACCTTTACGGTCAAAGCAGCAAGCCGCATGGGACTCTCGGCCTAACAGAGGCAGGTATTAACATGTCTTTACGCCCCGTCAATAATGTTAGGCTGGCTGCACAAGGCATTTACAGGCATGCAGGCGCTATGAATGAAAGTGCACAAATAGATTATGCCCTATTAGATTGGACCTTTTTAGAGCATGAGGATTTACGAATGGGGCTTCGTTTAGGCCGCATCAAAAACCCTTTTGGGTTTTATAATGAAACACGCGATGTTGCCTTTACTCGACCCTCAATAACCTTACCTAGTATCTACTATGAACGCTCTCGCAACCTGGTTCTTAGTGCTGACGGCGCTCAACTTTATGCCAACAACAACACTCCTATCGGAAGCTTCTCTTTTCAACTAAATATTGGTGAGTTAAGTAATGACCTAAAGGAGCTTGAAATTGCAATTCTAAGTTTCGACGCACCTGGCCACTTAGAAAACAAGCCGGGCTATGTGAGTAAATTAGCTTATGAAAGTACCAGCGGTGCAACTCGTTTAGCATTTAGTTATGCTAATGTAGATATGGAATACAAGCCTGGTTTAGGGGATTACTTAGACAGCGGTGATTTAAATTTTGAAGATTTTGTTTTTCAGTTCAGCACAGCGTTGGCGCCATGACATTAACCGGAGAGTACCTGAGGCAAGAAAATATTTTTGAGAATTTTGGCCCATTCTACCCTCAAACTACACCAACCACTGAAAGCTACTATATTCAGGGGGATTATCACTTCAACAACCGCTTCAAAGGCTACACTCGGTATGACGCTCTATTTTTAAACAAAGATGATCGTAATGGCAAACACTACCCCCCACATATACCTCGTAGCACCGCCTTTACCAAAGGTTACATGATTGGGCTGCAGTGGAACCCATCCAGTCAGTGGATGGCCCAAGCAGAATACCATCGTTTTAATGGTACCGCTTTACTCTCGTTTGCAGATAACTCAGATCGGTTCGCGGCAAAACAGCACTGGAATGTATTTACATTGCAGTTATCGTATCGATTTTAAACGGGCCAATATCACTTTATGAGCCGTGAAAAAAAAGTATTTTTTAGTATTAAATGGAAAGCATTATTACTGTTCGGCTTATTGATCAGCGTGTCACATGCGATTCAATACGGCATCAGTTATCAGCAAATAAATGATCAGTTTCAACGCCAGCATAACCAAGAGTTGCACTACCAGCACTCTATTATTGAAGCCCTCATCGAGCAGTCCGCTCGATTAATGGAGCAAATTACTGAGCTTAGTGACACACCTTATAACGATAACCCTTCCCATACTGAGGACTATATAGCTAGCTCTCTGGAGCAACAGTGGGATAGCTTACAGGCCAACTGGGGACTAACCGCTATATTAATGTATAACAATAAAGGCCAAGCAAAGAAAAGCTGGGGTTCAGACAGCCGCAAACTTATTCAGCAAAATGACCTGGCATCAGCCCTTCAAACAGCAAAACCTATGCACAGACTTATCTGTGCAGACCAATGCTACCAAATTGTGTATATTCCAACCCTGGTTAACCCTAATAGTGAGCAACACGCACTGATTGTCTTTGTGCGCTCACTCGCTGATATCATCATCTCATTCAAAGAAACCACGCGCACAGATATCGCTATTTTGAGGCCTGCTTTAAACACCAAAAATGCCCCCGGCAAGCAGTTAAACATTGCCGCAAGTACTAATACCAAACAACTTAAAAAGCTGTTAAAGAATGTCTCTCTCTCTCATTCCATCGATGCACTCCTCAGCAACGAAACAACCCTTCAATTTTTAGGCGGCAAACAATTTAGCTTACGGCTCTTTAATTTAGGCGAACCAGGCCAACCGAACAGCCCGTATCTCCTACTAGCCACTGACCTGACTAATGAATATATATTAATTAATCAGTCCAAAAAAGAAGCTCTGTATGCCATCCTTCTAGCGCTTATCGCATCATCATTAATCCTTTTACCTTTTCTTCTAAAAGTAACGCAGCGCATTATTACCGTTAGTAATGCCTTACCAGCTCTATCTAAAGGCCATTATTATCAAGCTAAACAATACCTACAAAAAGCGGACAAACAATCACAAAAAATACAGGATGAATTTGATACCCTCGAGAAATCAACTCTTCTCGTTATTGAGCAATTGGAAAAAGGCAGTCAATTAATTAAAGAAAAGGAACAAAACCTAGTGTGGCTGGCTGACCATGACTCACTAACACAGCTATTTAATCGACGGCGCTTTCAAGTAGAATTCGAGCATCAACTAAAGCTTGCTGAGCGCTATAAAAATTCAGGGGCTATTCTCTACTTGGATCTTGACCAATTCAAATATATCAATGACACCAGCGGGCATGCTGCTGGTGATCTGCTACTAAAGCAAGTAGCCGAAACATTACAACAAGTTATTCGCTCATCGGATACCTTGGCCCG
>JAHRWG010000154.1 GCA_019090295.1 Cycloclasticus sp.
CAAGAAGCGCCACCGCCGGGAGGAAAGCGTCTTTATACTGAACCAGGTACTTTTAGTTATGCTGATGGAATGGCTAAATTAATTCCGCTGCCCTTTATAGACAACAATGAAGTACCGGATGAAAAGTTCCCATTTTGGTTAAACACGGGACGTTTAGTCGAACACTTCCATACCCGTACAAAAACAGGAAAGCTGGGCAATACCAATAAATATAGCCCGATACCTTTTATGGAGCTTAACCCAGATGCAGCTCATGATATGGGTATACAACAAGGTGAGTACGTACGTTGTGTTTCCCGGCGTGGAGATGCGGTGGTGATGGCTATGCTAACTCAGCGAGTACCCAGAAATATGGTATTTATTCCCTTCCACTATTTTGATTGTGTGAATCGTTTGACATTGGGCTTGTTAGACCCTCATTCACGTCAACCGGCCTATAAGCAGTCAGCGATTAAAATTGAATTGCTAGACAATCAGCAAGAAGCCGCACAACTTAGTATGGAAATGCGTCGTTTTTAACCGATTATTAATATAAGGCTATATCGAGATATGTTGAAAGTCAGAAGTAATGAACCCAAATATGCATTGCTTTGGGATAAAGAAACAAAAGTCGAAAACCGTTATGGTAAACCGATTGATTTAACCTCAAAGGGTGCTGATTTACATGGCGTTAGTTTAAATATCAATGATGATTGTGGCGTGGGGGATAACCCAAACCGCTATAAGCAACATGGGTTTTACCTAAATGCCGATAACTGTATCGGTTGCCACGCTTGCGAGGCTGCTTGTAGTGAAAAAAATGACAACCCAGCGCACATTGCCTTCCGTTCAGTTGGCTTTGTTGAAGGGGGAACCTACCCTGAATATCAACGGCTAAATATTTCAATGGCGTGTAACCATTGTGATGATCCGGTTTGTTTGAAAGGTTGCCCAACACGCGCATATACAAAGTATGCAGAGTATGGCGCAGTGCTGCAAGATCCCGATATTTGCTTTGGTTGTGGTTATTGTACTTGGGTCTGTCCTTACAATGCGCCCCAGCTTGATCCAGTGAAAGGTGAAGTCAGTAAATGCAATATGTGTGTGGATAGGCTGGAAGTGGGCTTAAAGCCTGCTTGCGTGTCTGCTTGTTTGGGTAATGCGCTTGATTTCGGCGTGATAGAGAACGTGCCAGAAAACCGTGAACAGAGTAAAACAGAGATCCCTGGTTTCCCGCGAACAGACATTACTAATCCAAATATTCGTTTTCAACAAACACGACAAACTAAGCGAGATATGACGCGGACAGACTCAATGCCGTTGAAATATCACAAAGATGAAAAAGTCGGCGTTTATAAATCTGTGTTAGACCCGAAAAAAGGTAAAAACAAACAATCGAATTGGGCCAAGTTGTTATTAAGCCATGAAAGTTCACATGTGGCTTTTACTTTAGTTACTCAAGCTGCTGTTGGTGGTTTCTTATTATTAATTTTAGGTGACCTAGCTAAAATACCTGCCTTTAAGTCTATCCGAGCATCTGGAAGTTATACGCCTGTGTTGATTGTATTGGCCGTTTTAATGTCCTTTGGGCTGTTTAAACTGAATATGCATTTAGGTAAGCCACATCGTTTTTATCGAGGCTTCTATAACTTGCGACATTCACCGGTGAGTCGTGAAATAGCAGGGGTTAGCTTGTTTTTTGGTGGTTTGCTTGGTTATACCTTTTTCAATGGAATAGGTATTAGCCTTATGGCGAATGGTTTTGCTGTATTGGGTGTTATTAGTGGGCCGGTTGGTGTGTACTATATGTATAAATTATACCGAATTAAAGCAAGGCCATACTGGGATCACTGGCAAACAGCCAGTAGCTTTGTAGCTACAGGCTTAAGTTTCAGCTCGTTAGTGATGGCTCTTGTTTTGCTGATAACGGGTGATGCAACACCGATGATTTTAAGTACGTTAGCAGTCGTTGCCACGCTCGGTTTAATACTGGAAGCTGTCGGGCAGCTCGCTCATGCACGAGATTTACAAAAAGGTGAAGGTGAAGCACAAGCCTCTTGGTATGAGCAAACAACAAAATTTGCTTGGCCATTTTATATCAGTAACGGTTTGCTACTCGTGTCTATATTGATGGCGGGCCTGTTAGTTTTTCAACCTAATTTAATCGTTTGGCTAGCATTAAGCGTAAGCTTTTTAACAACGGCGGTGATTAAACGTTCTTTATTCTTTGCATTGGTGATTCCAACCACAATGCCAGGCGCATTCTTTTGGAAAAACAAAGAATTTCAGGAACATGCTAAAGAAACAGGTTTGGCAAAAATGCCGCAAGTAGGCGTTGAATACGAGCACCACCGTCAATTTAAGGTGGCTGAGTTGATAGAAACCATTAAAGCTAGCACGTTAAAAGAAGCCGTTGATCAGGTGAAATCAATTTTTATTTGGAAAAAGGTTAAATGAAAAAAAGGCTTCAACGGATTATTGAGGCGTTAAACAATGGCCTTATTGAGCGTGATACACCGATAAAATTGGCGTTGTTATCAGCCATTGCGGGTGAACATACTTTGTTGTTGGGTGCGCACGGTACAGCTAAAAGTGTGTTAGCACAGCGTTTACATTTGGCATTTAAAGATGGCGAATACTTTGAACGCTTACTAACCCGTTTCTCAGTACCTGAAGAGCTGTTTGGTCCGCTATCGATTAAGTCGTTGGAAAATGATCGTTATCAACGCCTGACCAAGCACTATTTACCATCGGCGAGCATTGCTTTTGTGGATGAAATATTTAAAGCCAATAGCGCAATTCTTAACTCTCTATTAACGATTTTAAATGAGCGTCAATTTGATAATGGCGATACCCGGGTGACAATCCCGTTAATTTCTGCAGTGGGTGCCAGTAATGAATTACCAGAAGACGAAAGCCTGGCTGCTTTATATGATCGGTTTTTATGCCGTTATCAAGTTGAGGCTGTTTCGTCTGAGAACTTTGCTGAGCTACTAAACTTAGCTGATAACGCTCTTCAAGTGCCAGAGAGCGATGATCAGCTCACTGCTGAGGTGGTTGTTAATGTTCAACAACAGGCGGGGAGAATACCGTTATCAACCGATGTTGTAGAGCTGTTACAAGCTCTAAGAGAGTATGTAAAAAGCATGCCACTCTACGTTTCAGATAGACGTTGGCGAAAGGCTGTTAAACTCTTAAAGGTTGCTGCTTTTACTAATGGGCAAGAGGCGGTTAATATTTGGGACTGTTGGTTGCTGCAACATTGTTTATGGGATGAGCCTGCACAAAAGCAACTCATTGCTAATTGGTTTTACTCTCAGGTAGGTATAGGAAGTGGGTTTAATTCAGGGCGGTTAGAGAAATTAGTGTTCACCTGGGAACAGGTTCTTAGAGATGACATCAATAGTGAAGTGCAGATGCTCAATGAAGAGGGTGAAAAACTTTATTTAACACCTGATGGTGAGAAAAGTACTGAAAAAACCTTTCTTGAGAGTTGTGAAAGAGCGGGAGAGTCACTTTACTTGTCTCCGCCAGATCAAGAAGACAGAACTCAGGGTGGGAAGGGCTATACCCGTGAGGAATTATCGGACTTGTTTTTTGATGACCGTTACCAACAGACGCATATTGGTGGAAGTTGGCAGCACATTGATCGTTATTTAGCGGATTCGACAAATCGTTTGCTGATCGAACATAGTAATAGCCCTTGTATGGTTCCCAAGCAACATAATGACGCTTTTGTACAAGGTCGTTTGCGGGAAGTGTCGAGCTTGCAGCAGGATATCCAGCATTTTGAGCAGAAGCTACAAGATCAGCTCAATGA
>JAHRWG010000155.1 GCA_019090295.1 Cycloclasticus sp.
CGTCAGATGTGTATAAGAGACAGTGCTGGAATAGTGCCTTCAGCATTACCTGCACGAATAGCGCCCATTGGGGTTAACTCTGTCCCTTCAATGCCTAGCCTTGCCAAGTCGGCATCACTTAATTTAGCCATTGCCGCACCTGGCAATAGCGCAGCGGCCAATAACATGGCAGAAGCTGTCTTTAATTTACTGTTAAATAATTTCATTTAATATCCTTTTTAACGCTTAAATTTATGTCATCTCACCTTCAGGCCTAAGCCTAAAAGGAGTAACTGATATTTGCTTGTATAAAGTCTCGGTCTGTTCGGCCATTCAAGCGACTTCCTGCTTGATTCAGCATGGCATTCGCGCCATCAAACATGGTCCAACTCACACCACCAGTGATGGTACCGCCACCATAACCAAAGTTTGCACCAACTGTTAGCGCTTTTCGGTCATCAACAAATAGCGGAACAATTTCGTTAGACACCCCTTCAACGTCGTATTTAAAGGCAATAAAAGGCGACACGGACGCAACATTAAACAACGCGGCCTCGTAGGTTATGCTTTGCTTAATTTGAAAGCCCCAGAAATGATCAGTTACTTGCGGCGTGAATACTGTTCTGAATGGACCAAACAGTGTCTCATTTTTTTCTGGCAAATCATCAACCCAACCATAGGCGACCTCTAGCAAAGTGCTATTAGCATCCGCACCTAACCATTCGTTAACACCCCAGATGCGCTGAAACGTCATTTGCATTTGGTGTCTATCAACCAATTCATAGCCTTTAATCTCGTCTCCTACGGCACAAGTTCCACATAAAGGAGGGACCCCACTCTCTAAGCCTGCGAATACAGGCCCTGTCATTTGTATCGGTGCATCTTTTCTTACGTGGTATTCACCAGCAATGGCCCAACCACCAATGTTGGTATTAAACGACATACCGATACGCTCGATATTTTCCACATAGTCTAAAAAGAATTGTCCTGTTTGGTAATAGCTAGACAGCATTGGTACATGGTCATGCAAGTTTTGGTAATACAGTGCCACTTCGGTTCCACCAAACACTTCGGGGAAGAACTTACGAAGTGCAAAACCATATTGGTCGCCATCGGGCGTTTTATCGGTAACCCTCACCAACGAACCAGCAACTAAACCACAATCATCTAAACCATCAGGGGAGATACAAGCACCCGATGGTGAACCAAACGGTCCAGGCACTACTTCGCCAATAACTCCATCACCTGCATCATCATAACCACCACCTGCACCCACAGCGTCAAGCGTTGTAAAGAAGGCACCTGCTGGATCTAATTGAATTTGGTCATACTCAAATAAGTAAAACGACTCAAGCGTCCATTCATCATTAATATTCCATGTGATATAAGCAGAGTTTGTACCAATAAAAGCATCTTTTAGTGCCTTACCCGGCTGGCGAAGCTTATTTAAATCAACCGTATTGATATCATTAAGTGAGCCTTGAATAAATGTATTTTCACCCCAACTAATAACCTGCTTACCCACTCGGATATTAACTTGATCATTATCGCCAAAATAGCCGTATACCATTAAATCGGTTAAGGCCACATCTCTAACTAATTTATCATGCGCGTCATCAGCCAAGTTTTCTTGGTCATAGGCGTTATCATAAAAATAGTTACCCCGTGCTAATAAGCCATAGCTCCCGTAATCTAAGGCTAAGGTGCTAGAGCCCCTAATCGCATTACTAAACACATCACCGGCATCTCTAAAGTTTCTGTTGCCTTGTGCACCTAAGTTATTGCTATCTGCATCTTCCGTCCGCATTGAAATGCCGTACGTTAAATCCGTATCTAAAGCCCCTTTCAATTTTCCATTATGAAAGCTGAACGCGTGCACCGACGCTGCTTGGGACATAAGTAATGCCGCCCCCAATGCAACCCCTGTGGTCGTTTTAAAAAACGATTTCTTTCTCATTGAGATCTCCTCTCTATTTTGTTGTTTTTATGTTTTTTTGGTATTAAAGCAACAAATTACACCTAACGAGTGATAGATACAACAATTAATTGACCTTATTAGCTTATCGACAAAAACTAGGCTCTTTACTTTGTAAAAGTTGGCAGGGCTATTTATAGTCTTCGACACTACATGAGTTTTCCTTCTGCTTATTGAGCTGTGAGCAAGTGAAAACAATATTGTTTTCACTTGCTCCTAAAGGTAAGCTTCAGCTAGCCGATATACTCAAACGAACGTTTAATTCTTCACTATTGAGTTAAATCTTTCTGTCAAACATCCTTAAAAAGGATTAAAGTCACAAGAAGTAACCTTAATTGACTAGTTTTTTTTAAAATCTAAACAATACTTACAAGACCCTAAAACGAATTTCACTTGACACCGACAACATTATGAAATTAAAGATTGCACCAACTAAGCACGAGCACAAAATGGCCGCTAATGATTTTATTGTTAGTAAAACTGACCTAAAAGGCCGAATAACTTACGCAAATCGTATTTTTATGAGGATGGCTCAACTCCCAGAGTCTTCACTGCTAAATGTGCAACATAATATTATTCGCCACCCTGATATGCCTAGAGGTGTTTTCAAGTTTCTATGGGATACCATTAAAGATGAGCAAGAGTTCTTTGGTTTTGTAAAAAACCTATGTGCGAACGGTGATTATTACTGGGTTTTTGCTAACATTACCCCAGATTATGGTTTTGACGATAAGGTAAAGGGCTACTACTCCGTTCGCCGTCAACCGCCCGAAAGTGCTATTAAGGCCGTCACTCCAATTTATGCTGAAATGCTGGCTATTGAGAAGCGTTTCGGTCCTAAAGAAGGCCCAGAAAAATCAATCGCCTATCTCGTTAAATTTCTTAAAGATAACAATACCTCTTATCGGGACCTAGCCTTAGGCCTTTACAATCAAAAATAGACCCCAAGCCATGAGCATATACCAATCACAAAATAATAAAACAAGCGCCCACATCCCCTACCTAAAAACTCAGTTGATCCTTAGGCTAACGGCCTCTCTCTTCTGTATTGCTGGCCTTGTAATTTACAGCAGTTACAACCATGGCCTTGATTACATTCCGTTAGCTCTACTAGCAATATTAACCATCATGTTCTTTTTGGATTTTCGCAGCACTAGCCGACAAATTCATGTGCTAAATTCTTTGCAGGCTTTATTGAAGCAAATGGGTAAAGGAGAGTTACATCATCGAATTACTGGCATGAAGGGCATGGGTGAAATAGGGAAGGTTACCTGGGAGCTTAATGAATTTATTGACGAGGTTGAATGTTATTTTAAAGAAGTCGATGCTTCCTTTCAGGCTGTTTCACGAGGTGATTATGGCCGTAAGGCTTTGGATGTTGGCCTCCCTGGGCAATTTAAAAAGTCACTTCAAATGGTCAATAAATCGATTGATGTCATGCGAGAAAACAATCAACTATTATCTAAAAATGACCTGGCCGCCTCCCTCCACTCAACCAACTCAAGCAACTTAATTGCTAACTTAAAAGGCAGCCAAGCTGACTTAGTAAAAATAAGCGAACAAATGGAACATGTTGAATCTATTTCGTCTCAAAATGACGACAATGCTAAAAACAGCTCTGTTACAGTTAGCGAAATTACTCAAACACTGGCTAATATAGACAGTAGTATCCAGTCAGTTGCACTTGTAGTACGCGCACTTGGCGAAGATAGCAATAAAGTAACAGAGTCTCTTTCTGTCATTACCGGTATTGCTGACCAAACCAATCTCCTTGCACTAAACGCCTCCATTGAAGCCGCCCGCGCTGGTGAACATGGTCGTGGCTTCGCTGTTGTTGCCGA
>JAHRWG010000156.1 GCA_019090295.1 Cycloclasticus sp.
GCCGCATTATCAGTATGTTACTACTGGCTATTCTAGATGCAGAACAAGGCCAAACACCAGCGTCTTGGGTTAGCCTGCCACGTTACCATCATCAGTACCTTCCTGATGTTATTGAACATGAGCCTAATGCTTTTAGCGATAAGCTGATGGTCGAGCTTAAAGCAAAAGGTCATACGTTAGCCCCCGTTGGTCGACACTATGGAAATATGCACGCTATTTTATGGGATAAGTCAGCAGGAGTATTGACTGCAGCCAGTGACCCAAGAGGTTCAGGGTTGGCGACTGTTGAGTAGTTTTGTTGACGACCCATTAGTGATAAAACAGGCATGATATGAAACTAGGAACATAAATTGTTTTTTTAGTGCATTTGGAGCTTAAATCAACGGTTGATGAATAATCCCGTTGAATTGCTCGTGATGCTGTTGTAGCATTGAAATATATTGAGGCCAACACCCCGCCCCGAATAAAAGCTAAGTGGATTTGTAGTATTTTTTGGGAGTTTGATTTGGATCATCAAAACGTTATTAACGTCCATATTTATGGCGCTGAACAATCAGCCTTCCACTAGTCAAAGGAACAATTGTTGACGATGGGGTATGATTTGCACTTTTACCCCTGCTGTGATCATGCAGCAGCCAGTGAATTAAAGGCTGATATTTGTATCGTCGATATTGCCCGACTTGACGAGTGTGGGAACCTGTTTAAGCAAGCAGGTACTCCTTACTTAATATCTGGCATTAATGCCTCTAATGAAGCTGAGTTGCCAGTTGAGGCATTCAAAAACTCAGTGGGATTTATCAACGGCCTTCCCACCGCTTCAGATACCAGTATTAATCTCAGTCTGGGTTTGCTATGGCATGAAGAGCGAGAAAGATACTCACAACGCGTACAAGATATCAGTGAAAAAATAAATAACAACCGAACGAATGGGGTTGCCATTGGCATGTTGATGCAGCAGTCTGGCTTGTTTGAAAAACAGGTCATGACGTGTTTGAAGTCAATCAGTCGGGATAAACGTCGCCGAATGGTTGATGTATCAGGGGATATTATTGATCATGGCAGCTTACTAGCCAAGGCTGATTTAACAACATTAACTAAACTAAAAAACTGGTTAGTACTAGTCATTAAAAGTAGATCATATACTCGGGATAATGAATGCTGATGACAGGCTATACAAGAAAGTTTTTTCATACTGCTTTACCCACAAGAGACATGATGTTTTACCCGATGAATAATCATTTGCCATTAACAGGCTCTCAATGAAAGAAAGTCGATGCAAATTATAATTGCTGATGCTGATAAGGGGGTACAGGTAAAGCTTGTCGAGCTTACCAAGCAGTGGGGTTATGAGGTTGTTGAAGTAAATGATCAGCAGGGAGCTATAGCAGCTTTACAACAGTCACATAAGCCAGCGGTATTGATATTAGGAAGTGGCTTCACAAAGTCAACGCAACTTAACCTTTGTAGCCAAGCTAAGGTTATGGCTCACGTGTATACTTTACTCCTAAGTTCACCCATTGATATTGGTCCAACTAGCGAAGGAATGTTGGCTGGTGCGAACGATTATATTTCCATTCCTATTGATGATACCGAGCTTCGAGTTCGTTTAGATGTGGCAGAGCGGGTATTGCATTTAAAGAAGAAAAAGGGTGCTGATGATTTAGTTAGCCAAGATACATTAGGTGAAACTGACGAGACGGGCTCTAGAGAAAAAACAAGTAGTCGTTTGCTGGAGCAATTGAAGTTACGAGAAGCAACGTTGGATGAAGTAGGTGTTTATGTGTTCACCAAGGATATGCAAGGGCGCTATACTTATGCTAACCAAAAAGTTTGTCAGTTTTTCAATTGTTCATTAGATAAGATTATTGGCTATGACGACACAGCTTTTTTTTCACACCAGCACGCGAGTGATGTATTCAAAAATGATGCGCTTGTTTTACACCAAGGTAAAACAGTTGAAAGTGAAGAGCGCAATGTTATTGTTAAAACAGGTGAGACGCGGTATTACGAAACGGTAAAAAAGCCACTTCTAGGTTTGAATGGAGAAGTTATTGGCTTGTTAGGCGTATCAACAGACATTACTCAGCGTAAAAAGTCAGAAATATCAATTAAAGACTCATTTCAGAAACTGGCTATTCAAACAAAAAAGTTAAATGAAAAGAAAGAGTTATACGAGCTGGTTTTTGAAAAAACTGACAATGGCATCTTTCTTTTAAATATAGAGCCGCTTCAATTTGTAGATTGCAATCAACAAGTACTCCGGCACTTGGGGTATGCCACTAAAGAAGATATTTTAACGAAAACACCCGAAGATATTTCACCGGTTTTTCAAACTGATGGCAGAGAAAGTAGTGAGATGATGAGAGACATGTGTGCTCTAGCCCTTGAAAAAGGGATGGTCACTTTTGAGTGGCAGTATCTTACTAAAAAAAATCAACGTATTTGGTGTGAGATTAGCTTAACCCTCGTTACTACTCAGATGGGTAAAGTCCTATATGCTATTTGTCGAGACATTAATGCTAGAAAATTGACAGAGGCAAGACTACTGTTATCTGCAAAAGTATTTGACAGCGTACATGAAGCCATTGTTATTGCTGACCCCAATAAAAGGATCCTTGATATTAACCCCTCGTTTACCGAGCTGTTGGGCTACCAACGTGACGAAATAATTGGTACAGAAAGAGGACTACTTCGTTCAAAAAAACATACCGAAACATTTTATAAAAATATCTGGAAAACAGTTAATACCCAAGGTTTTTGGCGAGGAGAGATATGGAATAAAAAAAAGGATGGGGAGTTATGTGTCTGTTTAGAGACCATTTCAAAAATCGCCAATGATAAAGGGGAAGTGGTTAATTACCTTGCGATGATAATCGATATTACTGATAGCAAGGTGGAACAAAAAAAGCTGGAATTATTGGCGCACTATGACCCATTAACGGGTTTACCTAACCGAGCATTATTTATGGATAGGTTTAATCAGGCAGTAGCGCACAGTAAGCGTAGAAAAAGGCCACTTGCAATATGCTTTATAGATTTGGATAGCTTTAAACCTATCAATGACAATTTTGGACATGATGTCGGTGATAAGGTGCTAATAGAGGTCGCGAAAAGAATTGCAGTGTGCGTTAGAGAGGAAGACACGGTATCACGCCAAGGTGGTGATGAGTTTGCTCTTTTATTAGGCTCATTTGAATCGGTTCGCCAGTGTGAACAGATCATGGAGCGTATGCTTAAAA